>JANNYO010000083.1:0-12026 GCA_031410115.1 Rhodanobacteraceae bacterium
CCAGCATGCGATGACCTTCAAAGAATTCAGTGACGCCGTGCCGGAGTTACAGGCGGATGCGCCGCACTAGATGCGGATGCAACTGATCAGCGAGACTTGTTTGCCGTGTCCGCAAGCGGAGACTTGTTTGCCGTGTCCGCAAGCGGAGACTTGTTTTGCATCAGCAAAACAAATTGCGCAAAAAGTGCTTCGACGTCACGTGGCCCAGGGCTTGCTTCTGGGTGGCCTTGAAAGCTAAATGCCGGGGCGTTGGTCAGCTCAATTCCTTGATTTGAGCCATCGAACAGCGAGCGGTGCGTGACGCGGATGTGGCCGGGCAGGCTCGTTTCGTCCACTGCAAAACCGTGGTTTTGGCTGGATATCATCACCCGCCCAGTGCGCAAATCCTGCACTGGATGATTCGCGCCATGGTGACCAAATTTCATCTTGATGGTTTTCGCTCCGGCCGCCAACGCAAGCAGCTGATGCCCGAGGCAGATACCAAAAATCGGCACACGTTTTGCCAGCAATGTTTGAATGGCGGCAATTGCGTAATCGCAGGGTGCCGGGTCCCCCGGGCCATTGCTTAAAAACACGCCGTCTGGTTTTAGTGCGGTCACGGTATCCGCATGCGTTTGCGCGGGCACCACGGTGACGCGGCATCCAGCCTGCGTCAACAGCCTTAAGATGTTGGTTTTCACGCCAAAATCGTAGGCAACGACATGGAAGTCTTGCCGAGCAGGCGACACGGCAGACGAGTTAGCCTCAGCGCGCGCGGCTTTAGACGTCGCAAGGTCGAACACGCCGCCATGATGTTGGTAGCTGGCTTTGCAGCTCACAACCTTCGCCAAATCGAGGCCAGAAAGCCCGCCGAATGTTTGCGCTGCCGCACGCGCTTGCGTAACGGCTGCGTCGCCGTGGGCATCGGCACCCGCCAAAATGCAGCCGCTTTGCGCGCCGGTTTCGCGTAGGTGCCGGGTTAATTGGCGGGTATCAATATCGCTAATCGCGCAAATGCCGCGTTCTTTTAAATAGCCATCCAGAGGTTGCGCCATGCGCCAATTGCTCGCTAAACGCGGCAAATCCCGAACGATCAGGCCGGCGGCATAGATCTGCGCGCTTTCCGCGTCATCACTGTTGACCCCAACGTTGCCGATATGCGGATAGGTCAAGGTGATCAACTGTCGGCAATAGCTCGGGTCAGTCAACATTTCTTGATAACCGGTCATGGCGGTATTGAACACCACCTCACCTGCGGAAATCCCGTCGCTGCCGATGCTGCGGCCTTTAAAAATGCTGCCGTCCACCAATACTAAAATCGCCGGGACATAGTTTTTAGGGCGAAAAATATCGGCTTCGCCTGAATTTAACATTGACAGACTTGGCATACGGGCACCCGAAAAAATAGTTGCGGGAGTTTATGCAGCCCAGCGTTTGTGGTCTAGCCTAGGCTTTCGATCGGTGCGGCAAATGATTCACACCCGATACGCAACAAACCGCATCAAGTCGGCCGTTTTCGCCATTAATGTGGGAATTGGCCAAGGCAATCGGCTGCCGCCTGCGTTTAACGCCGCTGCGCCGTGTGCGGCTTCGTCGCCGCGCATGGCTTTGATGACGGTCAGTGATTCGATATCCGCGGCCGGCAGGGCGCTTTCATGCTGATGCAGATGCGCCTCGACTTGGGCTTCAGTTTCCGCGACAAATCCAAGTGCGGTTTTGTCGCTGACTTTTGCTGCGGCATATCCCATCACAAAGGCACCGGCGTACCAAATAGGCCCGAAAAAACTCGGTTTTGCCTGCAATGCATCTAAGCGATCCGCGCACCACGCCAAGTGGTCGCCTTCCTCCGCCGCCGCGTGCAGCATCAGGTTTTTCGTCGTTATCGCTTTGGCAGCAGCGGCGTGACCGAAATACAGCGCTTGCGCCGCTACTTCGCCAGCATGGTTGATGCGCATCAATCCGGCGGCGTGTTTGCGCTCGCTTTCTGATAGCGCGACCGCTAATGTTTGCGCCTCTGCGGGCACTTTGGGTGTAGGGCGCGATTGCAGGCTACGCGGTGCGGCCAAGGTGCGCAGGGCGCGGTCGCATTCATTTATAAAAGAATCAAATCGGGATTGGGATTGCATGGCGAACGAATCGAAGGTGTGCGGCGGCAGTTGCAGACAAAATAACAACATGGGCGTCAATTTTGCGCACGCAGATCGCCTCAAGCACCAAATAATGCTGAACACAAACCGTGGTTCGGATATGCATTACCCCAGCAAAGCGCTTGGAAAGAGTTGCCAGATTACGCCATGCACCGTTATAGTCGCCGACTTAATTTGTTAGTGCCCCTACAAAAGGAATTGTACTGGTTATGAGAACCGTTAGCGCCAAGCCTGAAACCGTCAAACGCGACTGGTTCGTGGTCGATGCAACTGATAAGACACTGGGCCGTTTAAGCTCCTTAATCGCTTTCCGTCTGCGCGGCAAGCACAAAACAATTTATACCCCGCACGTGGATACCGGCGATTACATCGTTGTGATTAATGCGGAAAAAGTTGCCGTTACCGGTAAGAAACTGACCGATAAGATGTATCACCGCTTCACCGGCCACATCGGTAATTTCAAATCGACCCCGCTGAAAGACGTCTTGTCCGGCCCACATGCCGAGCGCGCGATTGAACTGGCCGTCAAAAACATGATGCCGAGAGGCCCGTTGGGCCGCGATATGTTTCGCAAGCTCAAGGTCTACACCGGTTCTGAACATCCACATACCGCACAACAGCCGCAAGCGCTGAGCTTGTAAGGACACGATCATGGCAGCAGCAGCAGTTAAGCAGCACTACGGCACAGGCCGTCGCAAATCTTCCACCGCACGCGTGTTTTTACGCATGGGCACCGGTCAAATCACGATTAATGATCGTCCGATCGACAATTTCTTTGGCCGTGAAACCGCACGCATGATTGTGCGTCAGCCATTGGAAATTTCGAATCTGGTCGACAAATTCGATATCTTTTGCACGGTTGAAGGCGGCGGTATCTCCGGTCAAGCCGGTGCAATTCGTTTGGGCGTGTCACGCGCGTTGGTTGAATACAACGACGCACTGAAGCCAGACCTGCGCAAGAACGGTTTGATGACGCGTGATGCACGTGAAGTTGAACGTAAGAAAGTCGGTCTGCACGGCGCGCGTCGCGCAACGCAGTTCAGCAAGCGCTAGTTGGTGTATCCCTGGGCGTATTGCTCAGGTGCTAACAAAAGCCCCGGCACTTCCGGGGTTTTTTTATGGGTTTTTTTTGGTGTAAATTAGCGCGACATGACCAACCCCATCGAACTTGATTTCGCCACCTACGGCGCTAAAACTGGCGTGCCGCTGCTGCTGATTATGGGCCTTGCAACCCAGCGCACCGCTTGGCCGATGGCCTGGATTGATGCATTGGTGGCGCGCGGTTTCTATGTGATTAGTTTCGATAACCGCGACATTGGTTTGTCGACACGCCTGGACCAATTGGGCGCGCCTAAAATGGCGCGTGTGATCGCCCGGCGTTTGACTGGAATTGGCGCAGCGCCGCCGTATACGGTGCTGGATATGGCAAATGACACGCGCTTGCTACTGGATCAACTGGATGTAAAAAGTGCGCACGTGTTGGGGGTTTCCATGGGCGGCATGATTGCCCAGCGCTTGGCACTGGCATATCCAGCGCGGGTGTTAAGCCTGACGCTGATGATGACTTCGAGCGGCTATCCATTTTTACCGATGCCCAATCGATCGGTGCTGAAAATTTTTGCCAGTAAACCGCCGGCCGGCATGCCCGAACGCGAAGCGGCGGTGGACTATTTACTGCGGCTGTTTGGCGAAATTGGCAGCCCGGGTTATCCCGTGCCTATCGCACTGCGGCGCGAACGCGCGCTGGAGCAGGTGAATCGCAGCATCGCCGGCATGGGCGCAATGCGCCAACTGGCAGCGATTTTGGCGGACGGTGGGCGCTGGCGCTTGCTGGCTAAGCTCAAGCTGCCGGTGCAAATTCTGCACGGCGCGGCGGACAAAATGGTGCCGATTGCGCACGGCAAAGATCTGGCGCGCCGCATTCCCGGTGCACGGTTCGAGGTCGTGCCCGGGCTTGGGCATGACGTGCCTGAGGCCTTGGCCGGACTGATTGTGGATCGCATGGCGGCGATCGCTGTTTTGCCATGAACGCGCCCGCCGCCTTGACTGCACGCCTGCACCAGCGGCTTATTCAACGCGCCGAGCTTGGACTAAAGCGCACGCTGGTGTCCTGTACGCCGGACACCGACGGCTACGTCTGCCGATTTGGCCAGCGCGTGGTTGATTTTTCCAGCAATGACTACCTGGGCCTGCGATCTGATAATGAAATCAAGGCGGAATTCGCCCGTGCGGCAGCACTTTATGGCCTAGGCGCGGGCGCCTCACACCTTTTGGGTGGGCACCATCCAGAGCATGTGCGGTTAGAAAACGCTCTGTGTGATTGGACAGGAAGGCCAGCGGCGGCACTGTTTAGCTCAGGCTTTCAGGCCGCCTTGGGCGCATTTGGCGCGCTCGCCGAGCCGCAGGATCTGGTGCTCGCGGATCGCTTGGCGCATGCGTGTTTGCTGGACGGCGCGCGCTATGCCGGCGCTAAACTGCGGCGCTTTGCACACAATGATTTGGTCGCCGCAACAGCCTTATTGCCCACGACAACCGCAAGCGGCTTGCGCTGGCTGGTTACGGAATCGGTGTTTAGTATGGACGGCGATCAAGCGCCGGTGCGCGCGCTCAGCGATTTGGCTGGCGAACGTGGCGCCGCGCTGATGCTCGATGAAGCGCACGCGATTGGCGTACTGGGCCCAAATGGCGCTGGATTGGCGCGCGCTGCGGGCTTGGATACCGAAAGCTGCCCAGTATTGATGCTGACCTTTGGCAAGGCGCTGGGCAGTGCCGGTGCCGCGATCTTGGGGTCGACACAAGTCATTGATTCAATTATCAATTTTTCCCGTCCGTGGATTTACACCACGGCAATGCCACCGGCCTTGGCGGCGGCCACCACGAAAGCGGTGGAAATCGCACGTGGCGCTGATGCCTTGCGCGCGCAGCTGGTGGAAAATATCGCGCGCTTTCGTACGAAGGCATGCACCGCAGGGCTGCCAATAACCGCGTCCGAAACCGCGATTCAACCGATATTGTTTAGCGACAAGGACGTTGTGGAAATGAGTAGCGCGCTGATGCAGCTCGGTTTTTATGTACCTGCTGTGCGGCCGCCGACTGTGCCACTAGGCGGCGAACGCCTGCGTGTGAGCCTGCGTGCGAATCATACCGGCAAGCAAATTGATGCGCTGGTTAATGCGTTATCGAAACGGCAAGAAGATGGTTAAAGATTCAAGTGCAAAAACCGTCGGTCTTGAGATTTTATGTCTTTTGACAGGGGTCAAATCAGTAAATAGATCCGTTCGCCCTGGGCTATCTGCTTTGTTACAAAGCTGCTCACAATCCATGAACTTTCAGACTGAATATGGTGCGCGCATCGAAAGGTTGTTGGTGCTTTTGTCGTCGCCGTTCGCCCTGAGCCTGTCGAAGGGTTGTTGTTGCCGTTCGCATCACGAAGCGTACCGTCACATGTTTCGACATGCTCAGCACGAACGGTTTCTAGGGAGGTTCATGGAGAGCTTGCCGGAAGGGCAGAGCCGTAAAGCTCCTAACGAGGCGATATTGCATCACGAAGTTAGCTGCTACATGCTTCGACAAGCTCAGCACGAACGGTTTCCCAGTGTAATGACTGCACATGACTAGCCCCAATGACAAATCTGGCGGATTCGCGAGCCATGACTTCCGCCCGCTCGCCGAGCGCATGCGTCCGCGTGCAATTGCGGAGATCGTAGGTCAGCCGCAATTGACTAATCCGGATAGCGCATTGATGCGCGCGTTGGCGGCAAAACGGCCGTATTCGATGATTTTGTGGGGCCCGCCGGGTTGCGGTAAAACCACGCTCGCGCGCCTAGTGGCGCAGGCCTGCGACGCTGAATTCGCGCCGATTTCAGCGGTGCTGGCGGGCGTGGCGGAATTGCGGCAAGCGGTGGCGCTGGCAAAAAGTAATCGTGATTTAAAGCGCCAAACCGTGCTTTTTGTGGATGAAATCCACCGATTCAATAAGGCCCAGCAGGATGCTTTGTTGCCGCACGTGGAGGACGGCACAATTGTGCTGATTGGTGCCACCACGGAAAATCCGAGCTTTGCGGTCAACGGCGCGTTGCTTTCCCGGGCGCGTGTGCATGTGCTGAAAGCGGTGGAACCGCAGGCGATTGTCGAACTCCTGCTGCGTGCATTGGCGGATGCCACGCGCGGCTTTAGCGGCAGAACGGCGGACCCTGATGCACTTAAACGCATCGCCGAATTAAGCGACGGCGATGCCCGGCGTGCGCTGATTTTGCTGGAAGTAACCGCTGAAATTGCCGGTGAATCCGTCATTGCAAATGACCACGTCGAAGCCGCCGCCGGCGATGGCTATCGGCGCTTTGATAAGGGCGGCGATTTGCATTTTGATCAGATTTCCGCGCTGCACAAAACGATCCGCAGCTCCAATCCCGATGCGGCGCTCTACTGGCTGGTACGCATGCTGGATGGAGGCGTCGATCCAGAATATCTCGCGCGCCGCCTTACTCGTGTGGCGAGCGAAGACATCGGCAACGCCGACCCGCGTGCCCTGGCGTTAGCGCTGTCCGCCTGGCAAAGCCTGGAGCGTTTGGGCGCGCCCGAAGGCGAATTAGCGCTGGCGCAATTGGTGCTGTATTTGGCCTCGGCACCGAAAAGTAACGCGGCCTATGTTGCCTTCAAAGCGGCAAAAGCCTTTGTCGCCGAGCACGGCACTTTGGAAGTGCCGAATCATTTACGTAATGCCCCAACCAAGCTGATGAAAAACCTCGGTTTCGGCGCGCACTACCAATACGACCACGATGCGCCCGACGGCATCGCGCTCAGCCAATTCGGCTTTCCCGAGGGCTTTGAAGCGACCCAGTTCTACCACCCGGTTACGCGCGGCTTAGAGATCAAAATTGGCGACAAGCTCGCCTGGATTCGCGCCGAACGGGGCAGGGCGCAAACGTCGGCAAAGGGGAAAGCGAATTGAGGTTCGCGGCCTTGATGTGGGTGTTTTTAGGTGGCGGCCTAGGTGCCAGCGCTCGTTTTTTGCTGAGCGAATGGCTGCGCCCAATACTGAAATCCGACGGCCCTTGGCCGGATTTCCTTGGGCCCGATTTCCCTTGGCTTGATTTCCCTTGGCCCACGTTCGCCATCAACGTGATCGGTTGCGCCCTTGCCGGCTTCTTAGCCGCGCGCTTTGGCCTAAGCAACCCAGAGCACCCATGGCGTGCTTTTATCCTAGTTGGTCTACTCGGCGGCTTCACCACATTTTCCGCGTTTGGCCTGGAAAGTTTAACCCTGATGCAGCAGGGGCGGGTTTTGCTGGCAACGGTGTATGTGTTGGGAAGTGTGCTCGCGGGCTTGTTTGCTGTTTGGGTAGCGTTTGGGGTGGGACGTTAGCGGTGTGGCTACAAATCTAGCGCCATGTACCACAGCAAAATTAGCCCGCTTGCGCTCCATCTGAGCGCCAATTCTGCGAATATCCATGGCCCGATTCCGCACGAATGCTTTTTATGTTTGACTTGTTCGAAACCGCCCCGTCTAACGATATCTACACGAAAATTCGCAGCTTAACCGCGCTGCTCAATCGCTATGGGCATAGCTATCACGTGCTGGACGAACCGGCGGTGCCGGACGCAGAATATGACCGGCTCTATTTAGAATTGGTGGCGCTCGAGGCCGCGCATCCGGATGCGCGTCAGCCCGATTCGCCAACTTTGCGCGTGGGTGCGGCGGCGATGGCGGAATTTGCCCAAGTCACGCACGCGGTGCCAATGCTCAGCTTAGGTAATGCCTTCGCCGAAACGGATGTGGTGGAGTTTGATGCACGTGTGGGCGAACTGCTGGGCGAAGACGCGGTTGAGTATTCCGTTGAGCCGAAATTGGATGGTTTGGCGATCAATTTGCGCTATGAAAACGGTCTGTTGGTGCAGGCAGCGACGCGCGGCGATGGCGCGACCGGTGAAGACGTCACCCACAATGTGCGCACCATCGCGGTGATTCCGCTGTCGCTTACTGGCAGCAATATTCCGCCGGTTTTGGAGGTGCGCGGCGAAGTATTTATGCCGCGCGCGGGATTTAACGCCTACAACCAGCGCATGCGCGAAACCGGTGGCAAAGAATTGGTCAACCCGCGCAACGGCGCAGCAGGATCAATTCGTCAGCTAGACCCCAAGATGGCGGCGTCGCGTCCGCTGGCCTTTTATGCCTATGGTTTGGGCGAGCATGCAGCACCCTTGGCCGACACGCATTCGGGCACGCTGCAAGCGTTGGCGGGTTTCGGGTTGCCGGTGTATGCCGGCGTCGCTACGGCAATCGGTGCACCTCAGCTGCTGGCGTATTTTGCCAAAACCGGTGCCGCGCGCGCTGCATTGGCGTTTGATATTGATGGCGTGGTGTACAAAGTCAATCGCCTGGATTGGCAGCGCGAACTGGGCTTTGTTTCACGCGCGCCGCGCTGGGCTGTAGCGCATAAATATCCGGCTGAAGAAGCGCTGACCAAACTGCTCGCGATTGATTTACAGGTCGGGCGCACCGGGTCCATCACGCCCGTCGCGCGCTTGGAACCGGTGTTCGTCGGCGGCGTGACGGTCAGCAACGCGACCCTGCACAATTTCGATGAAATCGCGCGTAAAGACGTGCGCGTGGGGGACACCGTGGTGGTGCGCCGCGCCGGTGATGTGATTCCGGAAGTCGCGCGCGTGGTGCTGGACAGACGTGATGCGAACAGTGTCGCTACCGCCGTGCCCACCGCCTGCCCGGTATGTGGCTCGGCGCTGATTAAACAAGATGAAGCGGCGGTGTGGCGCTGCAGCGGTGGCATGGAAAAATGTAGCGCGCAGTTAAAAGCGGCGCTGCGCCATTTCGCTGCGCGCCGGGCGCTGGATATCGAAGGTTTGGGTGATGAGCTGATCGAACAACTGGTTGATCGCGGTGCGCTGAAGACTTTGGCAGATATTTTCGAGCTGGATCTGCACACACTGGCAACACTGGAGCGCATGGCAGAAAAAAGCGCGCACAACGTGCTGGATGCGATCAACAAAAGCAAAAACACCACGCTCGAACGCCTGCTGTATGGCATTGGCATTCGCGATGTCGGGGAAAATACCGCCAAGCAGCTGACCCGGCATTTTGGCAACCTCAATGCCATCGCCAGCGCCGACCAGCAAAGCCTACAAACCGTGCAAGACGTAGGCCCGATTGTGGCTGCGCGGATTGTTAGTTTCTTTAGTGATCCAGCGCAACTTTCGCACATCCAGCGCATGCAGGCAAATGGCTTGAACTGGACCGAAGGTGGCCCACAGGCGGCAAAAACTGGCCCACTGCTTGGCAAAATTATCGTGTTAACCGGCACGTTAGAAACCATGACGCGCGAAGCCGCCAGTGCCGCATTGGAAGCGCTAGGTGCGAAAATGTCAGATAGCGTCAGCAAGAAAACCAGCATGCTGATTGCGGGTGCCAAATCCGGAAGTAAGCTAACCAAAGCAGGCGAGCTAAAGGTGCCGGTGTTGGATGAGGCGGGGTTGTTGGCTTTGTTGGCGGGGCATGGTTGATCCAAATAAATTATTCTCGATCCAGCCCGTTGTTGATAGCAGTCCCGATAGAAAACCGTTCGTGCTGAGCCTGTCGAAGCAGGTAGCCGTAAACTTCGTGATGCGTACGCACAGGCAGCCGCGCTGTCTAGGGCAAAATTTAACTTCTCAATCGTAAGCTGACGGCTAAATCGTAAATTAACTATCCAATGCCAAACCATCTAAAAACCCAGCTGCAATCCTTACTCGACAACAAAACCAAACCCCCCGGCAGCCTCGGCCGGTTGGAAAATCTAGCCCTGCAAATGGGTGTGATTCAAGCAACGACGGCGCCGCGCGCTTCACCGGCGCAGCTGTTGCTGTTCGCGGCGGATCACGGTGTCTATGCGGAGGGCATCGCGCCGTATCCGCAGGCGGTGACGGCGCAAATGGTGCTGAATATTTGTGCCGGCGGCGCGGCGTCTAGTGTGTTGGCACGCCAACATGGCATCGCCTTGACCGTGATTGATGTGGGCGTGTGCGGTGATTTGCCAGCGCAGACCACCCTGGTGCAGGCGAAAGTGCGCGCGGGTAGTCGCAATTTCGCGCTCGAGGCGGCGATGACGCCGCTTGAACTGAACGCGGCGATGGACGCCGGACGCGCGGCGGTGCAGGCCAGCGATGCGGCGGTGATATTGATTGGTGAAATGGGCATCGGCAACACCACCTCAGCCGCCGCCCTTGCCTGCGTGCTTTTGCAAGATACGCCTGCGAATTTGGCTGGCCCCGGCACTGGCCTGGATGCGGCGGGTGTGGCGCACAAGGCCGCCGTGATTGAACGCGCGCTGCACCTACATGGCTATTCGCCCGTGTCCTCGCAAGTCGATGTATCCGTTGACCCGCTGAAACTTTTGGGCGCGCTCGGCGGCTTGGAAATAGCCGCGATGGCGGGTGCGTATCTGGAGTCTGCGCGTTTAGCTAAAGTCATTTTAGTCGACGGCATGATCGCCACTGCGGCGTTGGCGTGTGCGGCAATCATCGAACCCAGCGTGCTGGATTTTTGCGTGTTTTCGCATCGCTCTACCGAGCCCGCACACAGCCGATTGCTGACACTTTTAAGCGCCACGCCGCTGTTGGATTTGCAGCTGCGTTTAGGCGAAGGCACCGGCGCGCTGTGCGCTTATCCGTTGCTGCAAAGCGCGTGCGCAATCTTGGAACAGATGGCGTCATTCGCGTCGGCGGGCGTTTCCGGCGCGTCGGATTCGGCGCTGCCTTCGTAATGCATTGGCTGGTCTATCAGCTCAAGCTTTTATTGCTTGCAGTGCAGTTTTTGACGCGCGTTCCCGTGCACGGAAAACTAGCTGCGTGGGTGGGTTACACGCCGGACATGCTGCGCGCCTCGGCGCGTTTTTTCCCGCTAGTCGGGCTGTTGATTGGCAGCGCTGGCGCGCTGATATTTTTTGCCAGCGCAGCACTTTGGTCGCCCTGGATTGCGGCGGCGTTAAGCTTAAGCTTTAGCGCGCTGCTCACCGGTGCATTTCACGAAGATGGCTTGGCGGACTATGCCGACGGCATCGGTGGCGGCAGTACGCCGGCGCGCGTGCTGGAAATTATGAAGGATTCACGCATTGGCAGCTACGGTGCACTGGCCTTGGTTTTATGCACTGGCGTCAAGCTGATGGCGCTGGGCAGCATGCCAGTTTCCCTGGCAATAATCGCACTGCCACTCGCGCACATCACCGCCCGCGTTTGCGCCTGCTGTGTGCTGACCGGCTTGAACTATGTGCGCGATGATGACAGTGCGAAGTCCAAACCTATGGCGCAGTCGATGCGAGGCGAGGAGCTTGCCTTCGCCATCCTGACGCTCGTCGCCGTGATCGGTTTGACGCTGCGGTTGGCCCCCAACGTGGCCGGAAACATTCTCGTGGCGCTGTTGATTGCAGGCCTGAGCACGGTGCTGATCGCGCGTCAAATGTACCGGCGCATCGGTGGCTTTACCGGCGATGCTTTAGGTGCAACCGAACAATTGGCGGAGTGTGCGGTGCTGCTGGCATTTGCCAGCCCGGCGCTCGCTCATTTGTCGCGCAGCGCAGGTTACTAAGCTTGGCTGCGCCGGTTTCGCGGGTGCTGTTGATCCGCCATCCTAAACCCATGATTGCGCCCGGCATTTGTTATGGCGCAAGTGATATTCCAGCGATTCCCGAAGCGTTAGACGCCGCCTTCGCTTGGCTTGATAATTTGGTTCCTAACAATGCCCAACTGCTTTCAAGTCCATTGCAACGGTGTGCAGAATTAGCGCGGCGGCTGCACGCGGCCGCGCCGACACGCACGCTGGCATTTGACGCCCGTATCGCCGAGCGCGACTGCGGCCGCTGGGAACTCTTGCCCTGGGACGACGTGCCGCGCGACGAGTTGGACGCCTGGG
>JANNYO010000084.1:0-3471 GCA_031410115.1 Rhodanobacteraceae bacterium
CGCCCGGCTTTCGCCTACGCTCAGAAGGATTCCCCCCTGTTCCGTTTGAGCGCGAAAGTCGGGCGTCTTTCTGCCTAAAATTTGATGAAGTGATAAAGCCATCACAATTTTATCGCACTCGAACGCGAGATATGTCGGCGGCGGCAAATATGGCTCACGCAATCTAGTGCAGACCAAGCAACGGAATTCCGGCTATCCAGACACGAATGGATAGCCCATGACGCCCGCCCGGCGACACCCGCGTTCCTGCATGAAAAAAAATGGCCCGTTAAGCAATTTGTTAACGGGCCACCCGATTCCCCCCGGATGTTAATGGTTCTTTTGCAGCCTTCGTGCCAACTCTATTGGCGAACGAGTGCTTGATAAACTCAGGGGACACTAATCTTGCGCGGGCTAGACTAGAGTCCTTATTGGGCCAACCCGGTTTTGCTATGCGCCATCCAAATCATTTTGATGTCATCGTTATTGGTGGCGGTCATGCTGGAACCGAAGCGGCGTTGGCGTCAGCGCGCAGTGGCGCGTACACGTTGCTGTTGACCCACAACGTGGAAACTATCGGGCAGATGAGCTGCAACCCCGCGATTGGTGGCATTGGCAAAGGGCATCTGGTTAAAGAAATTGACGCCTTAGGTGGCGTGATGGCGCTTGCTGCGGATTTGGGTGGCATCCAGTTCCGTACTCTCAATGCGAGTAAAGGTCCGGCTGTGCGGGCAACGCGGGTGCAGGCGGATCGTGTGCGTTACAAAGCTGCGGTGCGATCAGTCGTAGAAAATCAGCCGAACCTACTCATTTTTCAGCAGGCGGTTGATGATTTGATCGTTGAAAATGGCGCTGTAGTTGCTGCGGTGACGCAAATGGGCCTGCGCTTTGATGCGCGCGCGGTAGTGTTGACAGCGGGCACCTTTTTAGGCGGCCTCATCCACATTGGACTAACCAACTATTCGGGTGGCCGTGCCGGTGATCCACCGGCATCCAAACTCAGTCATCGTTTACGCGAATTGCCAATATCGGCGGCGCGCCTGAAAACGGGTACGCCACCGCGCATTGACGGGCGGTCGATCGATTTCTCTGTGACCGAAGAGCAGTGTGGCGATCAGCCTAGGCCAGTGTTTTCATTTCTGGGCAGTCAATCCCAACATCCGCCGCAAATGAGCTGTTGGATTACCCATACGAATACGGCGACGCACGATGTGATTCGCGCCAATTTGGATCGTTCACCGATGTATTCCGGGGTGATCGAAGGCATCGGCCCGCGCTACTGCCCCTCGATTGAGGACAAAATTGTGCGCTTCGCGGATAAAGCGTCGCACCAAATATTTCTTGAACCCGAAGGCTTGGACACGCACGAAATCTACCCGAACGGAATATCAACTAGCCTGCCGTTTGACGTGCAGCTGCAAATTGTGCGCTCAATCAAAGGTATGGAAAACGCCCATATCACTCGCCCCGGCTATGCAATTGAATATGACTATTTTGACCCACGCGGCTTAAAGGCCTCGCTGGAAACCAAAACGATTGCAGGCTTGTATTTTGCGGGGCAAATCAACGGCACCACGGGATATGAAGAGGCCGCGGCGCAGGGTTTGATCGCAGGCATCAACGCTGCGCGTTTTGCACGCGGTGAAGCACCGTGGACGCCACGCCGTGACGAGGCCTATATCGGCGTGATGATTGACGATTTGATCACCAATGGCACGAAAGAGCCGTATCGCATGTTCACCTCTCGCGCGGAATACCGGTTGCAGCTGCGCGAAGACAATGCCGATATGCGGCTGACCGAAATGGGCTTTCAGTTGAACTTGGTGAACGAACATCGCTACACGAAGTTCTTGGAAAAACGCGAAGCGGTAGCGCGGGAAACGCAGCGCCTAACGGACCTTCGATTTAGCCGAAATAGCGTTCTAGGCGAAGCTGCGGCGAGTGTTTTGAACGTGCCAATCACGCGCGATTTGAGTGCGCTTGATTTGCTCAAACGCCCAGAGCTGGACTATGCGCGAATTGTTGCCGTACCGGGATTCGGCCCCGGCGTGGGCAATGATTTAGTCGCCGAACAGGTCACAATTCAAGCTAAATATGCGGGTTATTTGGGCCGCCAATCGGTCGAAATTGAGCGCAATCTGGCGAATGAAAACACCGCAATTCCAGCAAGTTTTGACTTTGCACGTGTTACTGGGCTGTCAACGGAGGTGTTGCAAAAATTTAATGCTGTGCGGCCCGAAACAATAGGCCTGGCATCTCGGATTGCCGGTGTCACACCGACATCCATTTCGCTGTTACTGGTGTATCTCAAGCGCATTGGCGCCCTAAATAGGCTGGACGCGGCAGCTTAAGTGCGGGATTGCAACGCTAAAACCCAAAGCGCGAAAAACCCCCATCGACTGCAATGCATTCGCCAGTAATGTAGCTGGCGCAAGGCAATGCTAAAAAAGCCACGGCGGCAGCGACTTCTTCGGGCTCGCCAATGCGCGCCATAGGGGTTCGGCTCAGAACCTCTTCCAAATAGTCCGAGTCAACTAGTGCCACTTCAGAGCGCTGTGTGCGGATGTACCAGGGCGCAACGCTATTCACACGAATGCCGTCTTGAGCCCATTCGCAGCTTAAGTTTTTCGTCATCTGCACAATCGCCGCCTTGCTCATGCCATATGCCGCACCCGTGCGCACATGGGTTAAGCCAGACACTGAGGCAATATTGATAATACTTGCGCTGCCGTGCTGTTTGAGCAGCGGATAGCTCATCCGGCTCATCTCGAATGCGCTGCGAACGTTGGTTTGAAAAATAAAATCTAAGTCACGATCTGAATACCCGAGTGCGTCGCGCCGGACATTGTTGCCGACGTTGTTGACCAAAATATGCAGCTCTGCGTTTAACTCGCTCAAGCCATCAAACACCGCAGACCGGCCTTCGCCATCGCTGACATCCGCGCTAATGGTTTCGATCTGAATACCATCATGCAGTTCGCTAATTTCCGATGCAATCAGTTCCAGCGCGTCTTCATTGCGCGCCACTAGCACTAGATTTGCGCCCAATGCAGCGAATTCAAGTGCACAGGCGCGACCGATACCCCGGCTTGCGCCGGTGATAAGTGCGGTTTGGCCATCTAAACGCCAGCGTTTCATTAATCACTGCACGCGTTTGACGGTAAACGATAAATTGTTATCGATAAACTGTAACCGCCAGCGTCCGAGCATTGCAGGCTTGATGCGAACGCCGTTGTTGCGCAACTTACGATCAAAAATAGCGTTATCTGTTTGTTGCCAGACCTGCCCATTCGCCAGCGTTATTTTTGTAGAGCCAAAAAGGCCGTTAAAAGCATCGGTGACTTCAGTTTCAATCACAGTGCGCTCAGCCTCCACCGCTTTGGGTCGCCATTCCGGCGAGTTTTCACTGGCCTGAGTCGCTACGGTCGATTGTTTATCAATTGGCACCTGATTAGCGGGCGTCGTGCGCTGGCTCGCCTGCGCTTGGTCAAG
>JANNYO010000085.1:0-9154 GCA_031410115.1 Rhodanobacteraceae bacterium
CCTTGGTGCTCGTCAACGGCAAACGCCGCCACAGCACATCGCTCGTGAATATTTTTGGCGCACGTAATCGTGGCAATACCGGCACGGACCTAAACACCATTCCGGTGCTGGGAATTGAGCGCATTGAAGTGCTGCGCGATGGCGCTGCGGCGCAATATGGTTCTGACGCGATTGCCGGGGTGATGAATATCGTAATGAAAACCAAGCCCGGATGTGAGGGCATTTTGGGCTACGGGCAATATTCGCGCGGCGACGGTTTGAACTACCAAGGCAGCGCGTATTGTGGCTTCGCCTTTGGCGACGGCGGACACGCGGCATTTACCGGCGAATATTTGGATCGGGGCAGCTCAGATCGCTCGCCGGGCCTGCGCACCATTGGCGACACCGCAGTGGACAATCGCACCCTTACCTTTGACGGCAATTTGCCGATTGGCGACAGCGGCGGCCTGTATTTGACCGCAGGCTATCAAAAGCGTGATGCCAAATCCGGCGCTTATGAGCGCGGTGGGATTGGTTCGGGCGATATTCCAAGTCGCAACTCTGCACTTTTGTACCCGAACGGCTTCGTGCCGTTTATCAATGGCGATTTGGAAGATCGCGCGTTAACCGGTGGCTTTAAAACCCAGTTTGGCGATTGGTATGCGGATTTCAGTCAAAGCTATGGCTACAATGCGCTCGATTACCGCATTACCAACACGCTTAATGCCTCGATCGCAAACGGTAATGGCGGGCGCAGCCCCACAGAATTTAATGCCGGTGGCTTTGCCTTTGGTCAATACACCAGCAATATTGATTTTAGCCGCTACTTTGAGGGCTATTTTCAAGGTTTGAACGTTGCATTCGGCGCTGAATATCGTAAGGAAGATTATGAGATTTTTGCCGGTGAGTTAGGTTCCTACTCAGATGCTGATGGCGATGGTGGCGGCAGTGCCGGCAGCCAAGGTTTTCCAGGTTTTCAACCCAGCGATGTAGTGGATAAAAGCCGCAATAACTATGCGCTGTACGGTGATTTTGAAGCGACAATATCTGAGCGTTTGACCACGGATGTGGCTTTGCGCTATGAAAAATACAGCGACTTTGGCAACACCGTGGACGGCAAATTAGCCGCCGCCTACCGCGCCAATGATGTTGTGGTCGTGCGTGGATCAATCAGCACTGGTTTTCGCGCACCCAGCCTGCAGCAGCGCTATTTTTCTTCAACCTTCACTGATTTCATCAACGGCCGACCGGTCGATGTCGTACTTGCGCCCAATGGCGGCACGTTGGCGGCAGCAGCAGGCATACCGGCGCTGACCGAAGAGCAGTCCCTGGGATTCGGCGCGGGCATTACCGCAACGTTTGAAGATGCCTCAGCAATTACGCTGGATCTTTACCGAATCAATATTGATGACCGTATCGTGCTGTCGGGGCGTTTTGATCAAACCGACCCGACCATTGGCGCCACCTTGGCGCGTTTAAACGTCGGGCAGGCGCAGTTTTTCGTCAATTCCGTCGACACCAAAACGCAGGGGCTGGATTTGACCTACAGCCGTAGCGATGAAGTCGGTGAAGGCACATTGGGCACCAACTTTGCCTATACCCATAACAAAACCGAAGTTCGTCGCATCAACTTACCGACGCGCTTCCAAACCCGCCCAGAGTTGACTGATGTGCTGTTGAGCGAACGCGAACGCTTGTTCTTGGAACAGGGCGCGCCGCGCAGCAAGTTCGTGTTGGGGTTGAACTATGATTTGAATAAGTGGAACACCGACGTCAAATTTATTTATTTCGGACAACAAGTATTGGGCACGTTTTCCGGCACCGCCAACGGTGTGCCAAACGCCGAATACGATCCGCGCGCGTCGGTGGATTTCGCCGAAACCTATTCGTTTCGGGAAAACATCAAGCTTTCTGTTGGTGCAGCAAATATTTTTGATCAGTTCCCCAGTACGCAGGATGATTTGGAAACCGACAACGGCTTTATCTATGACTCGGTGCAGTTTGGCTTGAACGGCACCAGCTATTTCGCACGGCTGTCGGCGAAGTTTTAATTCGGCTTGATCATTCCTTTGCCGTGTCGTCGCATCGCTGACACGGCAAAGGCTGAATGATTCAAACGGAAGTGCTGGCGTCATCGCTGTTATCCCCGAATGTTTTACCGTTATCCCCGAATGTTTTAGCCGGGGATCCAGCGCCACTTGGGATTCCCGACTAAAGCATGCGGGAATGACGCATTAGGTAGCGACTCCGCATCAAAATGGTGCCAATCAAAGCGTCAAAATATACGACCTGCGATCCCTATAAATCGTTAGCGTCACGCGCGCTGGCGCGCTTTTTAGCACTTGCGTCAACTCAGCTAAGGTATTGATTTGATAACGATTAATGCCAGCGATCAGATCGTTTTTTTGCAAGCCATATTGCGCCGCTAGCGTGCCGGGTTTGACTTCACTGATCAACACGCCGCCGCTGCCTTCGTTGCGCGCGCGTGCGCCTGAGCTTAAATCAGCAAATTTCGCACCGGCCAATCGCGCGTCAATTTTGCCGCCGTCGATGGCTAAACTGGCGATTGACACCAGCGTGAACTTGACGCTCAGCGGCACGCCGTCACGCACAATTTGCAGTGTTTGCGTCGTCGCCAACGGCAGCAAACCTTCTGCATTCGTCAGCGCCTGCGCACCGCGTACCGGTTTGCCAGCAATTGCGATAATCACATCGCCCTGGCGCAGCCCGGCTTTCGCAGCGGACGTATCCGGCACCACTAGGGTCACCACCGCGCCGCCCGCACTGACTGCGCTGGCGTTTAATTTCAGCGCTTTCGCCAGTGCTACGGTCAAATCCTGCGTTTGTACACCCAAACTGCCGCGCTGCACTTCGCCGAAAGCCAGCAGCTGATTCATCACATTGCGCGCTAGATTCGCCGGAATTGCAAAACCAATTCCGACATTGCCGCCCGAGGGTGAAAAAATCGCTGAGTTAATGCCGACGAGTTCACCGCGCAGATTCACCAGCGCGCCGCCGGAATTACCCGGGTTGATCGAGGCATCGGTTTGAATGAAATTTTGATAGCCCAAGCCGCGCAGCCCGGAACGCCCGAGCGCACTGACGATGCCGCTGGTGGCGGATTGGCCGATGCCAAACGGGTTGCCGACGGCGACGACAAAATCGCCCACGCGCAGCGCATCGGAATTCGCCAGAGTTAAGCTGACTAAACGCTCGGCTTTAATTTTGATTAGCGCGACGTCGGTATCTGGGTCGGTGCCCACCAATTCTGCTGGCAGCACGCGCCCGTCGGTTAGCGTGACTGAAACTTCGTCCGCATTTTGAATCACGTGGTTGTTAGTCAGCACCAAACCTTTGGCGGCATCGACAATAACGCCGGAGCCGAGCGAGCTTTCCACACGTTCTTCAGGCTGGCCGCCGCCCATGCCACCACCGAAAAAACGGTCAAAAAACGGATCCCCGTAAAAAGAATTTTGCACCCTCACATGGGTGCGGCTGCTGACATTCACCACCGCCGGCTGGGTGCGTTCCAACATCGGCGCAAGGCTCGGCAACGCGATGCCATCGATCTCGGGCGGCAGTGCTGCGTGCGCCGCGTAGACGTTGAACAGCGCAAAGATACAAAAGAACGTTTTGCTGCGTTTTTGCATAAGGAAAAACCTAAAAGATCGAACGGTTGACGTTAGCGCAGGCATCCGCGCAAAAGTTTCCCTGCCGGTAAATGCTATTCATGCTGATGCGTGCCGTGGTTGACCATTCTTTGCGCCGTTTAAACACTGCTAATCCCCCTGCGCACGCCAAAGTACCTGCGAGCGCTTTCGATCCAGGCGTGCGACATAACGATAGTCCACGCCGTCTAGCTTGATGCGCGCGTGCGCTAAAAAGGCGTCGCTGCGGACGCCCAACGCCGGCTCAACCGAGGCTAAATTCTGCGGCCCACCGCTGCGCGCTATTTCCGCGACGAACTCCGATGTTCCGGTGTAGTTCGCTTGCCCGTCATGCGCCAGTTTTTTCGCCAAATCTTCGCTGATATTTGTATCCAGGCTCATCAACACCGGCACCAGGGCGGTATTGATATTTAGCGTGGCATCGGGCGCGATTGCGCAAACATAGGGGCTGAGCGTGGCGTAGTCGGCGGCGGTTAAACCGGGCAAATTGCGCAGCTCGCTCACCCGCGTCAAGGGCCGATTCGGTGCGCGTGTGGCCGGGCGTGCGGCCATAAAATCGACATCTTCGCCACCGGCTAAGTTGCTGTCATCGGCATCAATGGCATCTTGAATGCGCAGCGCAATTTGTGGATTTAATTTGAGTATTTCCAGCAGCCGCGTCAGTAGTTTGAGCGTGATGGTGGCCTGCGTCTGAGTACCGGCAAAACCATTGAGATTGATCCGCCCGTTCAAATCCTCAAGCCGCCCGCTGAGCAGGCCCTGTGGCACCGGCAGTGCAGGCAGTGGCTTGGCCCATTCTTCCGCACGCGAATCCGCGTTGCCATTTTGCGCATCGCGCAACAGCCCAATTAGCGCGTAATCAAACAAACCATCTGCCAACGCGCGCGCTTGCGCTGCGCGCTGCGCACCGGCGGCGCGATCAAGGGCAAAGCGGCCCTGATCAATCAAGCCATAGGCCAACAGCGCCGCCAACGCCAGAATCATTAGCGCGGTGAGCAATGCCACGCCGCGCTGATTTGTCGGCGGCGAAAACCGGTTCACTGCTGCACCTCGCTGACTGCGATTAGGCGGCGAATTTCACCGAAAGGTTTGAGCGTTAGCCGCAGCTCAATCGCGCGCGGCAAGACATCGCTCGTGTTCGCACCCGCACCCGGAGGCACCGCGCCAACATCAATGGCGTTCGCGGGCGGCCAGCGATCCTGTGCGCGCAGATCGGCGTCAAAATAGCGCAGGCTGACGTCGGTGCAATCGGTCAAAATTAATCGTGCAGTTTCTGGCGTATTCGGTGCCAAATCCAGCCCAGCAAACTGCCCGCGCAGCCAGCGCCCTTGGGCAAAACTGTGGCGCACCCGCACGCCGATAGCAAGCGGGCCGCTGGCAGCTGCGGTCAACACCGTTGTTGACAGCGTAAGCCCAAACCGATCGCCAACCAGCGCAGCTTCACTTGCACCATAAGCGCCCCGAGCGCCGCGCGGCAGGGCTTGGCTGACATCCTTCTCAAACAGCGTCAGCGCACGATTGAGTGCGTCAAGTTGATCCGAGCGCTCACGCACCGCGATTTGCGCGCGCACAATGCTGTTTAATCCGCCATACGCCATCGCCGCCAACACCGCAAAAATGGTGATCGCGACCATGATTTCTAATAGCGTAAAGCCTTGCGCGCGTCGGTTTTTAAGCATGGTCATCGGCGCCCAGCAAATTCGGTGCGGGTCAGCACCGGCTGGTCCGGCGCACCGTCGATTTTTAGACTGACGCTCAAATCAATCCGGCGCAAATCGCTTTCCACCGTGGTTTGCACCAACGCCCGCCAGCTAAACCGCTGCAAACCCATGGTCATAGTCCCGGTGCGTGTACCCGGCTCGGGAAAACGCTCGCGCAGCTTAAGATCGGTCAGGACGTTCGCTGCGACCCAGCCTGCAATCGTCTTGTCGCGCGTGCGCTCAGCGATTTTGATTTGGCCTGAGGCCGCAGTCACCAGTGCCGCCAGTGCCACCGCGACAATCGCCAGTGCGACCAGCACTTCAATTAGGGAAAAGCCGTTTGCGTGCGCAGGTTTCATGGGTTGGGACTTTAGCGCATCACGGAAATGTTCTTGCTGAAACACTCAAACCCTGACCACGTCACCCCGGCGAAAGCCGGGGCGCATGGATAGACATTGTTCAAAAACGCAAATTTAGCTTTGAAATCCAGTATTTGCTATCGAGCTTCGCAGGCTTCATGGATCCCGACGTGCGTCGGGATGACATGTGGTACAGGGTTGGACCTATGTCGATCAGCTTGGCAGATCGCTACGCCCTTACTCCCCCATTTGCTTTTGTCGATGTTCCCAGCGTTCTTGCGCGTCTAGGCACATCGTCGCGATGGGGCGGGCGTCTAGACGGGCGAGGCCGATTTCTTCGTCGGTTTCTTCGCAATAGCCATAAATGCCATCTTCGATGCGGCGCACTGCTTTGTCGATTTTGCTCAACAATTTGCGGTAGCGATCACGCGTGCGTAGCTCGACGCTGTTTTCAGTTTCCCGCGACGCGCGCTCGGCTTCGTCGCCCACATCGCGTACTTCATCACGCAGGTTTTCAATCGTGACTTGCGATTCGGCAATCAAATCTTCTTTCCACTTGTACAGCTTGCGGCGGAAATACTCTTGCTGCTTGTCCGACATATATTCTTCACTGCTTTTTGGCTTGTAGCCTTTAGGCAGGGCGATGCGCGGCTTGTAGTCTGCGGGTAGTTCGTCTAGTTCTAGTGCCATCTTTATTCTCCAACAGCTTTGTATCGCTTGTTTTGCCGTGTCGCTATCGGGCGAGTTAAGTCTCGCCGGAAGGCGACACGACAGATTTAGTCTCGCCGGAAGGCGACACGACAGATTTAGTCTCGCCGGAAGGCGACACGGCAGATGAGTCTTTTTCCGACCCGCGTCGTCACATTCAATATGCGCAACACAAGCCGGGAAATGCGGCGGGCTTTATAGCGAAACGGCGCGAAATCAGCAATCATTCGCGCGATCTTTGTTTAGGTGCATTTACACATTTGTCAAAATTAGATGATTTTCCGGGGCGTTTGCTGCATTTTTACAAACGCTGGATCAGCCCGTTTTTAGGTAAGCGCTGCCGGTTTTACCCGAGCTGCTCAGTTTATTGCGCAGGCTGCGTGCGCCAACATGGCTGGATCGCAGGTGGTTGGATGGGCGTGGGGCGGCTGTTGCGGTGCCAGCCGTTTTGTGAAGCGGGTTTCGATCCGGTGCCTGAGCAATTTTTTTGGCTGGGTTCGCGCGTTCAGGAAGCAAATTCCGAAAGCACTGATACGGATGAAAAAAATACCTGCGACACGAAGCTAACCGAGCCGAAAAAATAGTAACGTCGCCCGACTCTTTTCCCAGTTGCTGTTATGTCAAATCTTGCGCCAAATTTGCTCGCGTTGTTAGCCGCCATGCCCAAGGCAGAGCTGCATATCCATATCGAAGGCTCGCTGGAGCCGGAATTGATTTTCGCGCTGGCTAAACGCAACGGCCTGAGCTTGCCCTACGCCAGCATCGAAGCGCTGCGTGCGGCGTATGCGTTTACCGACTTGCAAACGTTTCTGGATATTTATTACGCCGGTGCCAGCGTGTTGCTGACCGAGGCTGATTTCTATGACATGGCGGCGGCTTACTTACGCAAAGTCGCTGCGGAAAATGTGCGTCGGGCGGAGCTGTTTTTCGACCCGCAAACGCATACCGCACGCGGCGTGGATATCGGCGTGGTGTTTGCCGGCTTGAGCCGGGCGATTCGTGAGGTGGGTGCTGAAACCGGCATCAGTGCCGCGTTAATTCTTTGCTTTTTGCGGCATTTGAGCGAGGCCGAAGGCTTTGCCACCCTGGACGCCGCGCTGCCATACCGCGATCAGTTTATTGGTGTCGGCCTAGATTCCAGCGAAAGCGGGCATCCGCCGGAAAAGTTCGCGGCACTTTTTGCCCGCTGCCGGGATTTGGGTTTACATATCGTCGCGCACGCCGGCGAAGAAGGGCCGCCGGCCTACATTGAAAGTGCGCTGGATGTTTTAAAAGTGGAACGTATTGATCACGGCGTGCGCATTTTGGAAAGCACGGAATTAACGACACGCGTGCGCGATTTGGCAATCGCCTTGACCGTATGCCCGCTATCAAATATCAAGCTGTGCGTGTTTGCGAGCCTGGCGCAACACAATTTAAAGCAGCTTCTGGACGCCGGTTTGAAAGTGACCATCAACTCCGACGACCCAGCGTATTTCGGCGGCTATTTGCTGCAAAATTTTGTTGAAACCTTTGCCGCGCTCAAGCTGGATGCAGGCCACGCCTACACTTTGGCGCGCAATTCATTGACCGCAAGTTTTGCTGCACCCAGCGAAATTGCCGCCTGGTTGATTGAGCTCGATGCGGTATTTGCCGAGCCCAGATTTGCCGAGCATCAAAGTAATGGCTGAGGCGCATCCAAATGCCAGGCTGTTTGTGATCAAGCGTTTGCCTGATGTGTTGATCAACCAAATTGCAGCCGGTGAAGTGGTTGAACGCCCAGCGTCGGTGGTCAAAGAGTTGGTCGAGAATTCTTTGGATGCCGGCGCCACCCGCGTGGACATCGATATTGAAGGCGGCGGCGCGCGGCGTATTCGCATCACCGACAATGGCGGCGGTATTCCTAGTGATGAACTGCTGTTGGCCTTGACGCGCCACGCCACCAGTAAAATCGCCAGCTTGGAAGATTTGGAAACGGTTGGCAGCTTTGGTTTTCGCGGTGAGGCGCTGCCCAGCGTTGCCTCAGTTTCGCGGCTGTCATTAAGCTCGCGCGTGGACGGCGTTGAGCATGGTTTTACCGTCGTCGCAGATGGCTCAAAACTAGGCGCACCGGAGCCGGTGGCGATGCCCTACGGAACCCGCATTGATGTGCGTGAGCTGTTTTACAACATCCCCGCGCGGCGCAAATTTTTAAAAGCCGAACGCACCGAATATGGCCACATTGAAGATGCGCTGCACACCATGGCACTGGCGTATCCGGAGGTAGAATTTCGCTTAAGCCACAATGGCAAAAGTGAGCGTGTTTATACGCCGCAGTTGCCAGCGCAAGTAACGCAAGATCGACGCCCAGACGACCGCCTCCGCAGCGTATTCGGCGCCAATTTTGAGCCCGCCTCGATCGTGTTGGATGAAGCGCTGGCCGGGCTGCGGCTTTCCGGGCGCTTAGGCTTGCCGACCGCCGCACGGGCGCAGGCGGATCAGCAGTATTTCTACGTCAACGGCCGCCCAGTGCGCGATCGCGTGGTGACCCATGCAGTGCGCCAAGCCTATTCGGACGTGCTGTTTCACGGCCGCCACCCGGCCTATGTTTTGTTCTTGACGCTGGATCCGGCGCGTGTTGACGTCAATGTGCACCCGGCAAAATCTGAGGTGCGATTTCGCGATGGTCGATTGGTGCATGATTTTGTTTTTCGTACCCTGCACGAGGCGTTGAAGGAAACCCGGGCGGGTTTTGTTGCTGCTGTGCCGGCGGGTTTACCCA
>JANNYO010000086.1:0-6334 GCA_031410115.1 Rhodanobacteraceae bacterium
GAGTCTCGCCGGAAGGCGACACGGCAGGTGAGTCTCGCCGGAAGGCGACACGGCAGGTGAGTCTCGCTGGAAGGCGACACGGCAGACGAGTCAGAAAGCCAAGCGGACGATCGCCCTCAGCGCAGTTTCGAGGCACGTAACGTCAAAATATTTTCTGGCGCGCTAAAGCTGTCTGAGCGCGAATTGGCCCAAAATACTTTGAACGCCGGATGCTCGGGTGTCGCACACAGTAGCTCACCTGGCTGCACAAAATTATGCAAGGCTGCAAGCGAGCGAACTTCGGTTGAGCTGACCCTGCGGATCACATGTTCCGGGCCAATTTCACCCGGATGTTCCAGCCCCGCGGCGGCGACGAGTTCTTTCAGCGCTTTCAAGGTGTTTTGATGAAACTGATACACGCGCTCAGATTTGTCAGGCACCACCAGCGCACGTTGACGCAGTTTGTCTTGCGTGGTGACACCAGTTGGGCATTTGCCGGTATGACAGGCCTGCGCTTGAATACAGCCCAAAGAAAACATAAAACCGCGCGCGCTGTTACACCAGTCAGCGCCAAGCGCCATTGCGCGGGTAACGTCGAAGGCGGTGATGATTTTGCCGCTGGCACCCAATTTGATTTGTTTGCGCAGGTTTAAGCCGACCAATGTGTTGTGCACCAGCAGCAGGCCCTCGCGCAGTGGCGCACCAACATGATCGGTGAACTCTAAAGGCGCCGCGCCAGTGCCACCTTCGCCACCATCCACGACGATAAAATCCGGCAATATACCGGTCTCCTGCATCGCTTTGGCGATCCCAAACCACTCCCACGGGTGGCCGATACACAGCTTAAATCCGGTTGGCTTGCCGCCGGAAAGCGCGCGCAACTTTGCGACAAATTGCAGCAACCCAATGGGCGAGGAAAACGCCGAGTGTTTCGCTGGCGAGATGCAATCCTCCCCGACCATCACGCCGCGCGCTTCAGCAATTTCTGGCGTCACTTTTGCACCTGGCAATACACCGCCATGGCCGGGCTTGGCACCCTGGCTGAGCTTAATCTCGATCATGCGCACGTTGTCAGCGTTAGCGTTTTTTGTGAACATTTCTTCGTTAAAACTGCCATCGCGACTGCGGCAGCCGAAATAGCCGCTACCGATTTCCCAGACCAAATCGCCGCCGGCTTCGCGGTGATAGCGCGAAATCGAGCCTTCGCCGGTGTCGTGGAAAAAACCGCCTTTTTTTGCACCCGCATTGAGCGCCATGATCGCATTCGCGCTCAGCGCGCCGAAGCTCATCGCGGAGATGTTGAACACACTTGCGCAATACGGTTTGGCGCAATCCGCGCCGCCTATGTCAACGCGAAAATCATGGCTTTTGATCTCAGTGGGCGCAACGGAATGATTGATCCATTCGTACTGCGGCGCATACACGTCAATCTGGGTGCCAAAAGCACGCTTATCGACCGCATTTTTCGCACGCTGATAAACAATGGCGCGCTGTTGTCGCGAAAACGGAATTTCTTCGGTGTCATTTTCTAAGAAATACTGGCGAATTTCAGGGCGAATTTCTTCAAACAAAAAGCGAAAATGCGACAGTATTGGATAGTTGCGCCGAATCGATTGGCGCGTCTGTAAGACATCGTTGATGCCAATAGCGCTCAAAATACTAAAGCCCGCTGCGGTCAGTGCAAAGCCCCAGCCACCGAAGAAAATCAAGCATGCAATTGCCGCAAGCGCAAGCACAATCGCTGCGATTAAAACCAGGTAACGCGCCATATTTGCCCCTTGAGTCCAGCGGAAATTTACATCACGCCCGATTGTGCCCAGGCTTAGAAGAAAAATGAAACTACCCTGAGCCGTCAGATCGGTAGCCGCATCAATGCAAAGCGCAAACAGCGCATTAGCCAAAGCTGCGAAGCTTTTGGCGGGTTGAGCAAAGCCAGTGATTTAGCCTAGGCATTAGGTCAACACAAAATCCTCTTGCACCGTCAAATGCGTCAGCAGTCCGCTTAGCGACAGCAAATCCTGTGCGTTGTGTTCGATGACACGGCGAAAATCTCGAGCGCTGTGGCCGCTCAAATAGTCGCGCCAGGCGCGCGGCGCTTCGCTGCCGGGCAAGTCGTCGTCGCGCATGACGTGCAACACCTGCCGCTCAATGGTGGCTAGCCGGCAATTTTCCCAGCGCCCGCGATAGCGTCGGCGCGTTGGAAACAGCAAATCTAGGTGGCGCAGTGGTGTGATCGGCTCGCTCAAGCGCGCCATGCGATAGCGCGCTTTGAGCAGCGGTGCGTCAAAGCTGCGGCCGTTGTAGCTGACCAGCACCGACTTTTCGCTGAGCCACTGGGAAAAGATTTGCAGCATGGCGGGCTCAGCGGCCATCGTGGTCAAAAACAGCTGGCGCAGCCGCAGCTGTTCGCCACACCAATCGGCGGCACCAATCATAAAAGCACGTGTGCCAGTGCCGCCCGACAGGCCGGTGGTTTCGGTGTCAAAATGCAGCAGCGCGCTGCGTTCGAAGCTGCCGAAGCGGGCAAAAGCGGCGTTAATACGGACTGGCGAACGGTGCTCGGGAAAACGCTGTTCGAGCAGGCGCAAGCCGGGCGTCAGCTCAACGCCCGGCAGGCGCCGATCTGGCACGAATGCCCGCGGTTGCAAGATGTCTGCCGTGTCGCCGGTGCGGCGAGACTTGTCTGCCGTGTCGCCGGTGCGGCGAGACTTGTCTGCCGTGTCGCCGGTGCGGCGAGACTTGTCTGCCGTGTCGCCGGTGCGGAGAGACTTGTCACGGCGCGCCAACAGCTGCTGCAAATCACTGAAGTCGGGCGATTTTACCGGCTTGACGGGTGCGGTTGACGTAATCGGCGCCGCGCCGGCCTGCTGGCGCAGCTGGCTCAGGCGCTGCATCAGCGCTATCATACGCGCACCAACAGGGCGAGCACCCGAGCCGCAATTTTTTTGGGGCTGTCCTCACGCTCCTCGTCCGCTGCCATTACCGGGCCCACACAGGCTGGGCAGCCTGCGCTGCAATCGCAGCGTTGCAGCAGATCGAGTGCGCGCGCCAACAGCTCGGCCTGGCGGCGCCACAGGGGTTCACTTAGGCCCACGCCGCCGGGGAAGTTGTCGTACAGATAAACCGTGGGTAAAAACAGCTCAGCGGTGGCTAGATCCGTCGCCACGCCATCGGCACGCAGCTGGCCCCTGCCCTGTTGATCGCGCTGCGCTGACCACGCGCCATCACCACTGCCGACCGCTTTTTGCAAATCGCGCGCTTCGGCCATCACCGCCATGGTTGCCACCACGTGTAAGGCGTAGGCGGCACCTAAAAAACCCTCTAATGCCAACTGCCTGGAGGCAAATTCCTGATCTAACACCGCCTGCGGCAGTTGCCACCAGCATGCGCTGGTGTGCAGCTCGATATCTGGCAAATTGACTGGGCCGTAGCCAATATTTTCATGCGTGTAGTAGCGAATTTTTTTGTAGCCAGACACCCGCCGCACCACGTGAACCTCGCCATGATGCGCGTCGCCCGCACCTGTGGCGACGCTGTCGAAATGCGCGAGCACTTTGAGCTTGGTGTAATCAATCGCGTCGGTGTAGTAGTCCACATGGGTGCGCGTGACGTAGGCTTTGCGGCCTTCCCAGTCCAGCTTTTCCACTTGATAGGGCGTGGCCTGAATCATGTGGATCGCCCCTTCATACAGGGTCAGCGCGGCGGCGGAATAGTCGACTTCGGCGATAATGGTTTGCCGCCCGTCGCTGCGATTGACCACAACAAAATTGCCGTCTGCTACCGAACGCAACGAAACCGCGATGGCCGGATAGGCGTCGCAAATCCACTCCCAGCGACCGGCCTCAAAATGCAACACACCGCTTTGCGCCAACACGTCTAAAAACGGCGTCGCGTCAGTTGGGCCAAACCGTGCGTCGGTCACAAAAGGCAGCTCAAATGCGGCGCAGCGAATGTGATCCATCAAAATCAGCACTTGATCTGGGTGAATGCGCGCGTGTTCGGGTGGTGCGTCGGCGAAAAACTCTGGGTGGCGCACTAAATATTGATCCAGCGGATCGCTGCTCGCCACCATTACGCCCAGCGCGCCTTGCTGGCGCCGCCCGGCGCGTCCAATACGCTGCCAGGTGGCCGCCACCGACCCCGGATAGCCATTGAGAATCACGACATCCAAGCTGCCGATATCCACACCCAGTTCCAGCGCAGAAGTGGACACGATGCCGTCAATTTCACCGCTGCGCATGGCGCGCTCAGCTTCGCGCCGTTCGTTTGGTAAATAACCACCGCGATAAGCTCGGATTCGCGCCGGTTTGCGCGGGTCGTGATCGAACACGTCTTTTAGATATTTAGTGAGTACTTCTACCATCGTGCGTGATTGCGCAAAAACCAGGGTTTTAAGCCCGGCGCGAATCGCCAAGCGCGCGATTTTGTTGCTTTGTGAACGCGCCGAGGCGCGCAGGCCCAAATCCGCATTGACCACCGGCGGGTTCCACAGCAAGACCTGTTTATCGCCGGTCGGCGCGCCGCTTTCGGTAATCGCGGTAACTTGATGTTCAATCAGCGCCTCGGCGTGCGCCTTCGGGTTTCCTATGGTGGCTGAGCACAAAATAAACTGGGGCGACGCGCCATAAAAAGCGCACACGCGTTTCAAACGGCGCAGCACATTGGCAACGTGGGAGCCAAACACGCCCCTATAGCTGTGGATTTCATCAACCACAACAAAGCGTAAATTCTCAAAAAACTGCGCCCACTTGGTGTGGTGCGGCAGCATCGCTTGATGCAGCATGTCTGGATTGCTGACCACAATATCACCATGCAGCCGCACCGCCGTGCGCGCATCCCCGGGCGTATCGCCATCGAAAGTAAAGGCTTTCACACCCAGCGTGCCGGCACGATTGAGCTCTAACAGCTCTGCGACCTGATCTTGCGCCAGCGCCTTGGTGGGAAATAAATACAGTGCCTTAGCGCGTGTTTGCATCGCTGCGGCCACCACCGGCAGCGTGTAGCACAGGCTTTTACCTGACGCCGTCGGCGTTACGATGACCACATGCTCGCCCCGCTGCACCGCCTGCCAGGCATCGCTTTGATGGCTGTAAAGCTGGGTGACACCGCGCGCGTGCAGCGCTTTGGCAAGTGCAGCGGGCAGCGCATCTGGTAAGGGCGCATAACGCCCTTGGCGCCCCGGCAGAAAAATCGCACCGGTGATGCGCTCGGCATGTTTGGCCTGCAGGCGCTGGGCGAGCAACAACGCACTTTGCAAAGGCTTACGCCGGCCGTGTAACGCACCAAATAACGCGCCCGTTTCTGCGCCATGTGCGGCGGAATCGACTTCGGCTATCGCGCTCGCGTCCGCCACGTTTTCAGTCGCCAATTGCAGTGAAAGGATATGAGATGACATCAGCGGGCACTCCGGGGAAAACTCAGCTCTAGCGCCTGCGTGTCGCAAAACCTGAGACGCCGCGCATTTTTTTGCAAGCCACCCGCAAAATTCTGCAAGAATTGCCGAAAGCGCCCTGCTATTTTCACAACAACTAAAACAGGTGGAAAAACGCTATGAAATCAACGTTGCGAAATATCTCGATCGTGCTGGGCTTGACATGTTTTTCCGCCGCCCACTCGCAGGATGTTGCGGCAAATCCTGCCGCTACCGGCACCATGCCGGAGCTGGAAGCGTCTTATGATTTCAAGCTTGCAAGGGCAAAAGTGACGGACACCTGCCCAACCAGCCGCCCGGGCAGTACCCGTGCAGGCAAGTGGGGTTCCATTGCGCAGTCGCAGGGAATTTGGGGCACTTGGCAATGGATTAATGCGGGCGAGCGGCATTTTGTCAAAATGGTGGGTACGGCAAAGCCGGGCACAGCGGATCTTTATGTGAAGCGCAATGGCAATCCAAATGCATGGGAGCGTTTCGCCGCAACCTCGGGCACATCCACTGAGGTGATTGACTGGATCCCCAGCGTCAGCGACTACTACATTGTGTTTGCCTGGGGCGCACAAGCGGGCAGCGATACCGTGCGATTCAATAGCGATGTGTCAAATCCAGCGCTTTGCGGCGCTGCGGCAACGCCCGTGGGCACCTGTTTTGGCGCAGTCGGCAGTAATTGCGACGGCGTAGCACCGTTTTCGACCTGCAGCACCCGCAGCGACGCGACGGTGGAATGTCAAGTGTCGGTGGGCTCGCAGCTGCATGACACCTGCTGTTCGCACAATCCAGGCGGCAGTTTTTGCGGGGGCTCAGGCAACCCTTTGAATTGGCCTTCAAACTGCAGCGCAGAGTTCAGCCACGCGACCAACGACACAGGCTCAACCCGGCAGTTCCCGAAAATTTTTGATCCCACCCAACCCGCGTATGGCCCAA
>JANNYO010000087.1:0-10825 GCA_031410115.1 Rhodanobacteraceae bacterium
GGCTCAGAAAACCCGGCGTTTTGTACTCAAACTTTAAAAGTGTCCTCGCATTAGTGGTGTCTAAGTCAATCGTGCCGTTGCCATCGTAGTCCAGCTGGATGCGCGTAATGGAAAGCCCGGTTCCTGGGGTTAACGTGAAGCTGGGTTTGATCGGCGCATGTTCGCCCTGCAATGTTGCGGTCAGTTCAATTTCCGGCTGCTGCAACGGGTCATAGGTGACTGTGCGCGTCAAAATTTGCGTCGCGCCGGTTAACTGCGTCACTTTAACAGTAATGGTGTTGGCGCCAGGTTTAAGCACCACAGAGCTAACGTAGTCTGTCGCCGTTTGGATTGCTGCAGCTTTATTGACTGCAACGCCGGTCGCCGGGGGCCCAGCATACGTGCCATAAACCTGCACGGTGCGGGTGCCAACGACCGCGTTGTTTGCAGGCGAAGTGATGGTCAGTGCCAATGCGGTTGTATCGGCCGGCAAGGTGGGCTCAGGTTCTTGCGCAAAGCTTTTGTCGGGTGGCCCAAAGCCATCAATCAGCATCGGGCCGGTGTAGGTGCCGCACTGTTGGGCGGTGGCGATAAGGGGAAGCAGGGCGAGCGCGCAGCTTAAAATCAACATTCGGCTAGTTGGAAGAATTGAACATAATTTACTCCGTCAGATTTGTTTTGCCCTCGGCAAAACAGCTAGCGCAAACTTGTTGCGTACCTACTTGCCGCTTTCTGGGCCTTCCATACGAACAATCAAGATAAGTAAGTCTTGTTTTGGCCGCGCAGAGGCGAGATTGATGCTTACTGAGCCCTTTTTATTGCGGGCCATAAATTCACACTGTTGGTTTTGCTGTGATCCACACTCAGATTGGATAAGCTTCAAGTGGTTTTTTCCTAGCCACGCCATAATGTCAGATGTTGCTTTTTCAAAACTTGCCCTCGACTGTAACAGCCATATTTCATTTGTTTCGCCTTCATCACCGATTACAAATCCGTAGGTTTGCGGCATTTGAAGACCCTTAACGACTTCCTCCGACGCATTCTGGAATCCGTTGGGCATCCCAAAGCGTTTGAGCGGGCCGGTATCGGCATAGGCGTTGAAAACAAGTAACGCAAGCGTAGACAAAATAAAGCGTTTCATAGTGTTGTTCCTTAATTTTGTTGCTAAGTTCGATAGCTGCATTTCCGGCATTCCATAGAGCCTACGCTTGAAAGCGGGAGAGAAGGAAACGCATCGAGCCAGTGTAGGTGTTGCATTGTTGGGCGGTAGCAAAAAAGTGCATAGACAAGGCGAAAATTACTGGCGGCGGCGACCAATTTTTTCTTAAACATATTCGTCACCTTACATTGATGTGATGCGCCAAACGCTGTCTGAAGCGCGTTCGAACGTCAAAGATTTGTCCTCTGGGCCGTCATCGGTAATTTGTCTAACGTTGAGTTCGGCTAGCCTTATGCCAAGCATCCCGTCTGTTACAAAACCGAATCTGGTTCCGACGGTAGGTAAATCGTCCATTAGTTCAAACTCGTTTTGCCATTCAGCGCGGTAGTCACTGTTGAGCGACTTCAATGCTCCGGGTATATCGTTTGCAATAGTTCGATCCTTCATTCGGTAGAACACATAGCACAGCGTCTTTCGCGTCAGTGGCAGCGGCACAATCGCCATTTTTCGACTCACGGTGCGCACGATTAGTGGCGTATTGGGGTTGCCATCATCTAAGGTGACGGTGGTGCTTGGGCTCAGAAAACCCGGCGTTTTGTACTCAAACTTTAAAAGCGTGTTCGCATTGGTTGTATCTAAGTCAAACGTGCCGTTGCTGTCGTAGTCCAGCTGGATGCGCGTAATGGAAAGCCCGGCTCCTGGGGTTAACGTGAAGCTGGGTTTGATCGGCGCATGCTCGCCTTGCAACGTGGCGGTCAGTTCAATTTCCGGCTGCTGCAGCGGGTCGTAGGTGACCGTGCGCGTAAGCGTTTGCGTCTCGCCGGTTAACTGCGTCACTTTAACCGTGATGGTGTTGGCGCCGGGTTTGAGAACCACCGAGCTAACGTAATCATTCGCCGTTTGGATTGCTGCAGCTTTATTGACTGCAACGCCGGTCGCCGGTGGCCCAGCATACGTGCCATAAACCTGCACGGTGCGGGTGCCAACGATGGCTTTATTTGCAGGTGAGGTAATGGTAAGCGCCAACGCCGTTGAATCTGCTTGCAAGGTGGGCTCAGGTTCTTGCGCAAAGCTTTTATCGGGTGGGCCAAACCCATCAACCAACATCGGGCCGGTGTAGGTGCCGCACTGTTGTGCAGCCGCGAAAAGTGGGAATAACGCGACAGAGGTACAAAGCAAAATTTGTCGATAGTTCATGTCAATGCTCTTTGCAGGATACGGCAAAGGGATTGGCGATCAATGGTTCCCAAGCACCTAGGTTTGATACGCAAAGCACACCGGTGAAAGCAGCTAAAAGTTTTGATTTCATAGGGTTGCTCACAAGCTTGTAATCCGCCAAACACCATCCAAAGAGCGTTCAAAAGTAATGCTGGCTCCGCCTGGGCCGCTCACAACATTTTGTAAACGTAAGTCGAGCTCAGATACCCGAATCCCCAGCTTTCCATTCGCTACTTCACCTAGCCTTGGGCCAACAATCGTCAGGTCGCCCATTTGCTCAAACTCTTGCTGCCACTCATCACGAAGCTCTGAATTCAAAGATTTCAGGGCATCTGGAATGTCATTGGCAATGAGCCGATTCTTCATCCTATAAAAAACATAGCACAGCGTTTTGCGTGTCAATGGCAGCGGCACGACGGCGAATTTACGGTTAACTCTGCGAACTACCACCGGGGTTTGTGGATCACCATCATCCAGGGTGACAATCGCGCGCACAGTAAAAAACCCAGGTTGTTTGTATTCAAAGCGCAAGTTTCCTGGCACGGAGATAGCATCTAAGTCGTCGATGGTCGCCATCAAAATCCAACTGAACGCGCGTGATCACTAATCCGGATTTCACGTTGAGGTAAAAACGTGGTTTGATGGGGACGTGCTCACCTTGGATTTCACTCGTGAAATCCACGTCGTCTGCTTGCTTTGGGTCGTAGGTGACCGTACGCGTAATCGTGTCGCTTTCGCCGGTCAGCTTGGTAACTTTGACTGTAATCGTGTTGGCGCCTGGCTTAAGTACCACCATGCCGACAAAGTTACTTTCAGTTTGTACTGCCGGCACGCGGTTGATTGCCACACCTGCCGCAGGTGGCCCCGTGAAGTTGCTATAGACTTGAATCGTGCGGGTGCCCACGGTGGTATTGTTTAATGGGCTGAGCAAAACGCATCGAAGATTCATGTCAATGCCTTTTTGGATTGATGCGATTCTCAGGATACGGCAAAGCAATTGTTGGCGATTGCTGGGATTAGAGGGTTGGATTGATCCCAATTGCCTTCAAGATCTTAGGGTTCGAACACAGCCTTGAGGCCTTACTTCTTAAACGGGTTCGCACCAAATTTGCGCTTGCCGGGCGGGGCAAAGCCACCGTCAGTGCCGCTGGGTTTGCGCGGTTTGTCAAAGCCGCCAGCAGATGCGCGGGCCGGACGATCGCTGCCTTCAGATTTCTTAAAGCCTGGCTTCGCAAAGCCCGGTTTAGCAAAGCTCGGCTTGTCAAAGCCCGGTTTAGCAAAGCTCGGTCGATCAGGACCACGCTCAAAGCTTGGCTTGCTTGCGCGATCAAAGTTGGGTTTGCCAAATGCGGGCTTGCCAAAGCTGGGTTTATCAAAGCTTGGCTTGTCGCCATATGACTTTCTTGGCGCATCGGTATCGCTGTTAAAGCGCGGTTTGAAGCCATCGTCTGGGCGGGAAAATCCGGGCTTTTTGAAGCCAGAATCGCGCGCGGCGCCAAACGGAGTTTTGGCAAAGCGCGGTGCATCGAAATGCGACTTAGGCGCTGAATCGCCACTGCGGGCGGGCGCGGAGCGTTCGCTGCGCGCGTTCGAATCATCAAAATTACGTCGTGGCGCTGATCCTGTGGACTTACCATCCCAAGGCTCAATCATCAGCATTTGTTGCGCAACACGCACTTTCTTCAGTAGTTGAAACGTTTCAGCCGGCATGCCAGCGGGTAAATCAACCAGGGTGTAGTCGTCAAAAATTTCGATGCGACCAATATGGGCGCTGTCTAGGCCTGCTTCATTTGCGATCGCGCCGACAATATTCCCCGGTTTGATCTGATGAATGTTGCCGACCGCGACTTTGTAAGTTTGCTTATCGCCATCACGCGGCGCGGATCTGCGCGGACTTGGGCGCGCGAACTCGTCTTCATCGCGCGGCGGCGCGGCACCTTCGTACTGGGCAAAACGATCTTCAACGGATGATTTCACGCGTGGGCGCATGCTTGGAATGCCGTCGTCAAACTCACGCGGTGCACGTGGGGCATCAAACTCGCGTGGTGCACGCGGGGCATCAAACTCGCGCGGCGCACGCGGGGCATCAAACTCACGCGGCGCGCGGGTGCGTGGCGCTTCAAACTCACGCGGCGCGCGGGGCGCGTCAAACTCACGTGGCGCACGCTCCGAACGTGCTGAAGTCGAACGCTCACGCACAGGTGCCGCCTCGCCACCCCAAGCCGCACCGCCATCGCGCTCGGGCTTTAACAGCAGCGGCTTTTTACCCTGCACCATTTTTGCCAGTGCCGCCGCAATTTCCACTGCGGGCACATTTTTGTCGGTCTCAAAACTTTCAATCATCTGGCGGAAGGTGTCCAAACCACCTTCGGCTAGGGTTTCGACGATGCGTTCTTTGAAGCGCGCAATGCGCACATCATTGACGTCACCGACGCTGGGCAAAGTCATTTCTTCAATCGGCTGACGCGTCGCACGCTCGATGGCGCGCAGCAAATGCCGTTCGCGCGGGGTAACGAATAAAATCGCGTCACCGGCGCGCCCGGCACGGCCGGTGCGACCAATACGGTGCACGTAGGATTCGGTGTCGACCGGGATATCAAAGTTCACCACGTGGCTAATTCGTTCAACATCAAGACCGCGAGCGGCGACATCGGTTGCGACCAAAATATCAATCGAGCCATCTTTTAGTTTGCCAATGGTGCGTTCGCGCACCGCTTGCTGCACGTCGCCATTGATGGCAGCGGCGGAAAAACCGCGCGCTTCCAATTTTTGCGCTAGCTCTTCGGTGCCCAGTTTGGTGCGGCTAAACACGATCATCGCTTCAAACGGCTCGACTTCCAAAATCCGCGTCAGGGCGTCGAGCTTGTGCATGCCGCTGACCTGCCAATAGCGCTGGCGCACCGTGCCGGGCGTGGTGGTTTTCGAGGTAATTGCGACGCGCACTGGATTGCGCAAATAGGTTTCCGCGATGCGCGCAATTGGGCGCGGCATGGTGGCGGAAAAAAGCGCAATCCGGCGTTCGTCCGGGATGCGTTTTAATACCGCTTCAACGTCATCAACAAAGCCCATGCGCAGCATCTCATCAGCTTCATCCAACACCAGTGTTTTGATGTGGCTTAAATCGAGCGAGCCTTTCTCCAAGTGGTCAATCACACGCCCGGGCGTGCCAACGACGACGTGTGCGCCGCGCTGCAAGCCGCGCAATTGCGGCGTGTAACTCTGGCCGCCGTAGATCGGCAAAACATGAAAGCCCGGAATATGGCTGGCATAACGTTGAAAGGCTTCAGCGACTTGAATCGCCAATTCGCGCGTCGGTGCTAAAACCAGCGCCTGCGGGTTGTGGCTGGCACGCGCGCTCAAATCAATGTGCGCCAAAATTGGCAGCGCAAAAGCGGCGGTTTTGCCGGTGCCGGTTTGCGCGGTGCCCAATACGTCACGGCCCTCAAGCAGCGGCGGTATCGTTGCCGCCTGGATTGGCGTCGGGTTTTCGTAGCCGACCGCTGAAAGGGAGGCTAAAAGCGAATCGGGCAAGCCTAAGTCGTTGAAGGTGATCGCGATTTCGTCCGACATAATAAGCTGCCCAAATTTTAAGTTAGCCGATTAGGCTCGCACTCGGCGGCGAAGTCTACAAGCTAGCTGCGCAGACTCGTTCATTTGCGGTGGCGGGTCATCAAAAAAACAAACCCATCTGGCGTGCACTTACGTTTTGTTTTTCGCCATCAACGCCGACAAATTCGCAAACGGATTCGAGGTCGCACCCTTCGTTGCTTCCGGTTTGCCTAAATCGAAATCGTTGTGATCAATGTATCGGCTGTGTTCGTTGTCGTGGCAGTAAACACACAGCAGTTCCCAATTGCTGCCATCGTTTGGATTGTCATCATGATTATGATTTTTATGGTGCACAGTCAGCTCAAGCACGTTCGCACGCGTGAACTCGCGCGTGCAGCGGCCACAAATCCACGGATACATTTTAAGCGCGCGTTCGCGATAACCCTTATCCCGCATCTCGGAATCTTTGCGGGCGTTCGCGACAATTTTGTCGAGTTTGGCGTGGTCGATGATTTTCATGCGGCGCAGTCAAGGGTGGGTCGTGCAATGCTAGCGCCGCGCGTGCGGGGCTGGCAATGCGCCGCGACAGGGCGCATCTGAAATTTCGCAGATTGCGCGCTGCAGGCTTGGTCGGTGCCTAAATCTATTCCGACCGCATGCGTTACTTACCCCGCCCCAGAAGCGCACCCAATGCCAACGCCAAAAATAGCGATGCCACATAGCAGACCAGCTCAACTTGCGTGACGTGCGCACGAATGATTGCAAATGCCAGCTCAGGCCCAATCATTTTGATGCTTTCGCTGAGGCTAAAACCCATCTCGCCAGCGATGGTTCCGGCGGCAAAAAGATAGGACTGATAGACAATACTGAGTGCCATTAATAGCGCCGCCATCAGCGCGCGCCGCCCGCCTGGGGCGTAGCCAAAGCTGTGCAGCATCAGCACGATACACAGGGCGACGATCAGTGCCATATAGCCGCCATAGCCGCCGGAGATCAAACTCAAAATTGACCAGATCGCGGCAATTGAAGCAACGCTGAGCAGCACAAACAGTGCCGTGCTGATGCGCGCAAAACCCTCGATTTTCTCGGAACCAAGGCGCGCCGCGCGCTTGCCGGAAGCGGTGTTAGCCACCTTTCAAAGCCCAATCAAGGCGCGTTCTAAGTCAGACAGCAGCACATCCGACAGCTTTTCTCGCATTTGCAGCACGCTTAAATTTTGTTGCAGCTGGGCCACGCTGGATGCGCCTAAAATCACGCTGGATACATTGGGGTTACGCAAACACCAGGCTATTGCAAGCTGCGCGAGCGGCACGCCGGTGGCGTCGGCAATTTTATTTAAGCGCTCAATTTGGGCGAATTTTTGCGCTGGATTGTCCCCCATCGCAAAAGATTGCAGCCATTCTAGGCCTGGCAATGCAAAGCGGTTGGTGCGCCCGAATGCTTCTAAGGTGCGATATTTTCCACTCAAAATACCCGAGGCAAGCGGTGACCAAATGGTTGTGCCCAAACCAATGCTTTCATACAGTGGTAAAAATTCGCGCTCGATCTTTTCACGATGCAGCAGGTTGTACTGCGGCTGCTCCATCTGCGGGCCGATCAAGCCGTGCTGTTTGGCAAATTCATGCGCCGCTAAAATTTCCTTGGCGGACCATTCAGACGTCCCCCAATACAGTACTTTTCCAGCCATGATCAGCTGATGCATAGTCCAGCAAATTTCGCTGATTGGCACCTCGCTATCTGGGCGGTGGCAAAAATACAGATCCAGGTAGTCAACTTTTAAGCGCAGCAGGGCCTGATTGCAGGCATCAACGATGTGTTTACGACTCAAGCCTTTTTGCGTCGGCTTAGGATCTTTCGCACTGCCAAAGTAGACTTTGGACGATATGCACCAGGCATCTCGGCGGTAACCCAGCTCGGCGAAAGCGCGCCCCATCAATTCCTCCGCCATGCCGTTCGCGTAGCTTTCGGCGTTGTCAAAAAAATTCACGCCATGATCGAAAGCGCAGCTGATTAAGTCTTTGACCTCATTGATTTTCAGTTGATTGTCAAACGTGACCCAGGCACCGAAGGAAAGTGCAGATACTTTCAGGCCAGAGCGGCCAAGATTGCGATATTCCATGGGTTTGCGCTCAGTCGGGAGGCGCGCAGCGTAGCCCAAGGCGGTATGCACCGGGAAACTTTTTGCAACGCCCGGCTTTAAGGCCGGGCATTTTGCTTGTTTTACGTGCTGGTTTCGGCGGCATAGATTTGATTGATCGAAATTATTCGAACAAGCACTTGGAATTGCCGAAATTGCCCAGATAATCTGTTGGCTGTTGGTTGTTCGAGAATTATGGAACTAACCGGTCGGATCTGAGTCTTGCGGGGGTGAAACGGCAGTAAAGTCTGGTGTTAGCTAGCAGACAGAATCTAGGCAACTGGCACTTCAGAATCACGTCGCACACCACGGTTTACCGCATTTTTTCGCTGTTAACGTCTTTGCTTGTCGCAGTAACTTATACTTACCGGCTGTTCGCGGGCCAAATCGCTCACATTAGAAGGAATCCCCCATGTTTAACGCTCAAATGTCGACTGCAATGACGTTACCGCGTGCACTTTTACCCGGCTTGCCGACCTTCGCGAACTCAGCGATCGGCAGTTTGGACGCCTATATCGGTACCGTAAACGCCTACCCGATGCTGACGGTTGAGCATGAGCAGTGGCTAGCAAAACGCCTGCGTGACGATAATGATTTGGAATCGGCGCGCGAGCTGATCATGGCGCATTTGCGTTTTGTCGTGCACGTCGCGCGTGGCTACGCCGGTTACGGCCTGGGCGTAGGTGATTTGATTCAAGAGGGCAATATTGGCCTGATGAAAGCGGTCAAGCGCTTTGACCCCAACGTCGGCGTGCGCTTGGTCAGCTTTGCGGTGCACTGGATAAAAGCGGAAATCCATGAGTTCATCTTGAAAAATTGGCGCATTGTCAAAGTCGCTACCACCAAGTCACAGCGCAAACTGTTCTTCAACTTGCGCCGTATGAAAAAGCGCTTGGGTTGGATGAATGCGAAAGAAGTCCAGGTCGTTGCTGACGAGCTAGGCGTCGAGGCGGCAACGGTGCGGGAAATGGAGGCACGTTTAAACGGTATGGATGTTGCTTTTGATGCGCCCGCGAATGATTCTGATGACGCACGGCCTTCACCGGTAGCGTTTTTAGTCGATCAAAACAACATTGACCCGTTTGATACCTTTGAGACTGCGCAAGCGGAAGCCTCGAATTTAGACGTGCTGCATGAGGGCATGGAAAAACTCGATGAGCGCAGCCGAGATATCGTCTCGCGCCGTTGGCTTGCGGAACCGAAAGCCACGCTGCATGAACTGGCAGCGGAATACAGCGTGTCGGCGGAGCGCATTCGTCAAATTGAAGCCAACGCATTCAAAAAAATGCGCGCGCTGTTCGTCGCCTAGGCTGCCGCTTTGCCGCGTTACGCGTTAGCCGTTGAATACGACGGCACCGAGTACGACGGCTGGCAATCCCAAGCCGGTGGACGTACGCTGCAACAAAGCCTGCAAAAAGCGCTAAGCGTTGTTGCAAACGCGCCAATCGTGGTCAATTGCGCCGGGCGCACCGACGCTGGCGTTCATGCCAGCGGGCAAGTGGTGCATTTTGATTCGCCGGTAGAACGCAGTGCACGCGCATGGCTGTTGGGCACGAATTCAAACTTGCCGCACAGCATGTCCGTGCACTGGGCCGGCAGCGTCGCGGATGACTTTCACGCGCGCTACAGCGCCTTGGCGCGCGAATATTGTTACAGCTTACTCAACCGCCAAGCGCGCCCCGGCTTGGCAGCACGCACACTGGCCTGGGAGCGCAAACCGCTCGATGTGCCGGCCATGCAGGCCGCCGCAGATTCAATATTAGGCCAACAAGATTTCACCAGTTTTCGCACCGTTGCGTGTCAAGCAAAACGCCCGTGGCGCAGGCTGGATCGCCTTGAGATTGAACGTGATGGCCTGGTGTTAAATTTTCGCGTACAGGCGAACGCGTTTTTGCATCATATGGTGCGTAATTTAGTCGGCAGCCTGTTGGTGATTGGACGCGGCGAACAGAAGCCTAGCTGGCTGCGTAGTGTGTTGGAAGCGAAAGATCGTGCGCTCGCGGGCGCCACCGCCCCCGCTGGCGGCCTCGTGTTTGTCGGGCCGAAGTATCCGGCTGCAGCGGGCCTACCCGCGGCATTTTGCGCCGCACCCGAGCTTGAACTGTGGGATCCGAATCTTGGGTGGCCGGAGGTATAGGTTGAGTCTCGCCGCGAGGCGACACGGAAAACCAGTCTCGCCGCGAGGCGACACGGAAAACCAGTCTCGCCGCGAGGCGACACGCTGTTATTCCCCCGCCACCGGCGCTGGTGTCAGCGGACAATTTGCCAGCACACCCGCATTATTGAAATTCACATCACCCAACACCTGGATTGGCGCGGTGGTAAACGCCGGCAAATTGCCCACATCGAGCGAATTAAAGGCGGACCCAATCCCATCCAACCAAGACAGCGTTTGCAGCGCAAAACCAAACTGCGTACCGCGCCGCTGCTGGATCGGATCGACGCACCAAAACTCCGGCGTGCCCGGTTGCGCAGTCGAGCAATTTGTCTGCGGTGCGGCTAACGTTGCCGCCGAAATCAGCTCTTTATTCGCCTGTTGAAAGCGCCCGCGCGAAGTTCTAATCCAATTTGGCGGTACCAAAATATCCGGCCCGGGGCTGTTAGCGGTGATGCCAGTTGCCTTGACCCGGAAGGTTTGATTGACGTTGGCAAAACTCGGAGCCAGCACCGCGATGCGCGTGGACTGCCCAAGAATCATCGCGTTGCCGGGGTGGGTAGTGGTGAATTGATAGCCTAAGCGCTCAGATCCATTGGGGCCAATGCAAAAGCGAAAATACTGCACC
>JANNYO010000088.1:0-8245 GCA_031410115.1 Rhodanobacteraceae bacterium
CCGCAAGGATTATGCCGCTCAGTGCTTCACCGAAAATTTGACCCGCAATCGGCAGGCTTGCACCGACTCGCTTGAGTGCCCCAGAGTGATCGCGTAAGTGAATTGCACCCAATTGTTCAACCGTAAATCCACGCCTGGGCGCACTCAAAACCAGCGTTTTGCCGATTTGATCAACAATCACATGTCCGGCATTGAAAGCTTCGTTAGAAATGGGCAACTGTTCCAACAGTTTGCCAGTGCGCACGTCGATCAAACTTAAATTGGGTTTGCGCGCACCACCCAACTCGTCGCCACCGTTGGTTACCGCCAAGGTTTTACCGCCGTCCATCAGCACGCAATCGTGTGGGTGTGCGCCGTGGCTGGGGAATTCACCCAAAAATGCGAGCGTTTTACCGTCACGCAGGCCAATCATGCCTTTGCCAGAATCAGGCGTGGTTTCAGAGGAATAGAGTTTTGTGCCGTCGGCTGAAAAGGCGCCATGGCCGTAAAAAAGTCGCCCGCTGGTTGGCGCAATCATTTGCACGAACTGGCCCGTGTTTATGTCGAATTCCGCAGCGCCTGGGCCAATCTTCTCAAAGGCAAGCACTCGGGATTTGCTCGTGGGATCCACTGCAAAACCATGCGGAAAAAATGGTGCTGGAACATTTTTACTAACAAGCTGTGTATTTGCGCCAAGGAAAACTTTGCACAGCACAAATTTTGCTGGGCCTGTCGCTGAATCCTGATAACGACCGCCGCCAAGAAAGGTGCCGATTTCGCTCGCCGGATTGGCGAAAAGTGTTTGACTCAAAACACTCGGCGCGATACCAATTGCGCTCACCGTCGCCAAAACGCGCAGGACGTCACGGCGCAACAACTCGCCGTTTGCACCAAACGCTGCATTTGCAGATAGAAAATTCATGTGACTACTTCCGATGCCAAAGCATTTATAAAATAGCTCAGGCGCTGTCGTAGATTCGTCATTTTCACACTCACGGCCCCAACACCCGCCTAAAAAACCCCTCCACCCCCGCATAAATATGCAGCTTCGTCTTTGGGTTCGCCGGGCCATGGCGCATGCCGGGGTAGGTCATTAGATCGAAGGCGATGCCGCGGTTTTGTAGGTCACTCATGAGCGTGGTTGTGTTGGTGAACAGCACATTGTCGTCGGCCATGCCGTGCATCAGCAGCAGGCGGGCGGTTAGGCCGTCCAAATGGGTGGCGACGGTGGCGGCAAGGTAGCCGGCGGGATTTTGAGTTGGCTTTGCCATGTAGCGTTCGGTGTAATGCGTGTCGTACAGGGCCCAGTCGGTGACGGGGGCGCCGGCGGCACCGGCTTTGACTAAATTTCCGCCCTGGGTCAGGATTTGTAGCGTCATGTAGCCGCCGTAGCTCCAGCCGTAGACGCCGATGCGGGATTTGTCGACGTAACTTTGTGCGCCGAGCCAGCGAATGCCGGTGAGTTGATCGGCAACATCGGGGCCGCCCATTTTCTGATAGATCGCCGCTTCAAAAGCGACGCCGCGCCGGGCGCTGCCGCGATTGTCTAGGCTGAATACGACGTAGCCCTGTTGCGCGAATACTTGCGGCAGTAGTTCGCCAAATTTGCGCTGCAACACCTGCACGTGCGGGCCGCCGTAGGTGTAAACCAGGGCTGGATAGCGCTTTTTCGCGTCGAAATTGCTGGGTTTGAAGATGCGGTAGTTCAGCGGCGGCGCGTTGGGTTCTTGGTCGTTGGTTAACGTGCCGTATTCGGGGGTGATCAGATTTTTTTGGTAGGGAAACAGGGCGTGGCCGGGCTTGACTTCGTTGGCGTCCAGTACCGCGAGCCTTTTGCCGTCGGCGCTATACAAGCAAACTTGCGGCGGGGTGAGTAGGTCGGAATAGCTGTCGAGAAATTTCTTGCCGTCTTCGCTGAAGCTTGCGACATGGCTGCCCGAACCGCGGGTAATCTGCTTGGGCGCGGATGTTGTTCCGTCAAGTGCAACAGCGTAGACCTGCATTTGAATCGGATCAGACACGTTGCCGGCGAAATAGGCGGTGTTGGCAGACTCATCGACGCGCAACAGCGTATCCACTTGCCATTCGCCGCTGGTGACGATGCCGAGGAATTTCCCGTTCAAATCATAGCGATACAGGTGATTAAAGCCGGAGCGCTCGGATGCCCAGATGAATTCGGGCTTGGTTTTTAGAAATGTTAGCGCGTTGTTGAGGTTAATAAATGTGGCGCTGAGCTCGGTCAGCAGCACGGATGTGGCACCGGTTTTTGCGTCCGCTAACAATAAGTCCAGCGTTTTCTGATCCCGGCTTTGGCGCTGCACCGCCAGCGCTTTGCTGTCGGGCAGCCAGTTGACGCGCGCTAGATAAATATCTGGATTGGCATCTAGATCAACTTGGACTGGATTGTTAGGCGCGTTAAGCGGCACGACAAATAGCTCGACCTCGGCATTCGCCTGCCCCGCCGCCGGGTAGCGCTGTTCGACCACTTCGGTGCGATCGGCGTAAATCTCAAAGCGCTTTGCCAGCGTCACCTTGGCTTCGTCATAGCGCTGCATCGCGACTTGGCTTTCGTCGGGTGCCCACCAATAGCCGGTGAAGCGATCCATTTCCTCCTGCGCGACGAACTCGGCGACGCCGTATGCAATCGTGCCACCGCCGCCGGTGCTCAACGCGATCAGGCGTTTGTTAGCCAGTTCAATCGCGTACAAATTTTGCCCGCGCACGAAGCTGACGAAATGGCCTTTGGGGGAAAATTTTGCGTCACTTGCAGCGCCGTCTCTGACGTCGGTCAAGGCTTTCACCGCGCCCGATTTAATGTTGTACAAATACAGCGCGCCGCTGAGCGGGAACAGCAGCTGCGTGCCATCTTCAGAAAAATAATATTCGACGATGCCGGTTAAGGCGGCGATGCGCATGCGTTCGCGGCGGGATTTTTCTTCGGCGGAAATGGTTTCAGTCGTGCCGGTAATTGTTGCCGAATCAACCAACAGTGCGGTTTTCTTCGACTTGATGTCGTAGCTCCACAGATCCAGCGCGAAGGAATTTTCCAGTTTGCCGCGCAGAAAGGTGACGCGGCTGCCGTCTGGGGACAGCTTCATTTGAATCGGCGGTTGCCCGGCTAGCGCCGGTTCGGCGTACAGGCGCGCCATGGTTAGCTGGGCGGGATTGGGCGTTGGAGCGGCGTCCGCAGCGTGCATGTTTTGGGCTCCTAAAAAGACTGCGCAGCATGTTGCGCAGAAACGCAGGCCGCGTTGTTTTGCGCTGAAAAGGGTGGCTAGAGTTGGCATCGGCGCGCTCGGGTGGGCGAAAAACGTATGTGTATGCGGTGTGCTGTATTTGTGCTGCGCGCAGGCTTTTGCGGGTGCGATACGGCGAGCTGCGAATATGACGAGTTTGAAGTACAGGTTGCACTGATTGATGCGTGCCGCGCCAAACGAATTGCTCATCAATTGGGTGTTTCGGTCGTAGGCGGTATTTCTGTCAGCGGCCTTGCAAACGCATTGCTCGCAGAAGCGGGTGAGTGAACACAATCGTATCCGAGCCCAATTTGGTCAGTGCGTTGGGTTCGCTCGCCGCACTCTTTTAGGCGCCTGGCAGCATTTACGCTGCATACCGATTACTTCGTCGACATGGCTTTCTGAGGTGCTCTTAAAACATAAATCGTGCGGCCTTTGGCGTCACAACCGGCAGTAACGCTGGCAATGCTCCAGCCTTCAGCTAATAAGCGCGGCAGCGCTTCGCCCTCGCCGTAGCGATCGGTGCCTTCGCCTTTGAGCAGCCAAGAGGTGTAGTCGTCGCTGATGACGACACGCTGTTTGGGGCCGGATGCCAATGGTTCCGGGGCGGCAACGGCAGAATTCATTAGGGCGAGCATTAAAAGTGCGATCACAGGACGCATGGCGAACTCCAGTTTTATCGTGGGGGAAGGCGCGGATACGATACCTTAAGCGCTCACAAAAACTTAGACGTTTGCGCATGGAAGCTAAATTGAGCTCGATCGAAGGTGCAATGATCGCACCCGGCCCCAACTTACCAAACATCAGAAACGAGCTTATCGCGCGTGCTTTGAGTGTCGAGCGGCTGTTGATTTCGACCTGGCGCGAGTGCTTTACGCCGGATGATTCAGTCGCGCTGCTGGCGGTCGGTGGCTTTGGTCGGGCCGAGCTATTTTTGCACTCCGATGTGGATTTGTTGATCCTAAGTTCGCCGCATCCGACACCCGCTTTGCTGGCGCAAATAGCGGCGTTTGAGGCTTTGGCATGGCAGCTCAAATTGGATCTAGCAATCAGTGTGCGGGATGTCGCCTCTGCCGTGCTGTTTGCCAGTGAAGATTTAAGCTTTTTTACCAGCCTGCTGGATTTGCGCTTGCTGTGCGGCTGTGCGGCGCTCGGCGATCAACTGCTGTTGCAACTAGAACCAACGATACTATGGGCGCCGAAAGATTTTTTTGCCGCAAAAATGGCGGAGCAAAGCCAACGCCATCGACGCTTTAGCGATACCGCTTACAACAACGAGCCGAATTTAAAGGAAGGCCCGGGCGGGTTGCGTGATTTACATACCATCCGCTGGATTGCGCAGCGGCAGTTTGCCGGTGGTCGCAATGCACCCGGCTGGGCGTTTTTACAAGAACATGGCTTCGTCAGTGCGCCAGAGCGCCAAGCGCTGGAACATGCGGAAGCGCTGTTGAGCACACTACGCCAGAGCCTGCATGAGTTGAGTAAGCGCAAGGAGGAGCGTTTGCTGTTTGATCATCAAATCGCGTTGGCGGCGCACTTTGGTTTTGTCGATAAGGATTTTAGCAACCGCGCCGTTGAGCAGCTGATGCAGCGTTATTTCCGCGCAGTCGGCAGCGTGATTCGCCTCAATATTATGTTGACCGCGCGCTTTGCGCAGCGTTTTGAAAGTAGCGAAATTGTGCCCATCGACGGTGGCTTTGTGCTTCGCTGCGGACAGCTGGATTTGTCAGAAAAAAATTCAGCAGCACTGACTTTAGAATCGGCGTTTCAATTTCTGGCACGCTGGCAAAACCTGCCGCAGGTAAGCGGTGTTGGCGCCAATTTCCTTGAAGCGGTTGGTGCGTTATTAGCCAAGCCGACCGCGGATGCCGACAACTTGGCGCTAGCCGCGTTTTTAACCCTACTTGATGCACCAGAGCGGGTTGCGCAGGCGTTGGCAATCGCTGCGACTAACGGCCTGCTTGGACGTATCCTACCCGCGTTTGAGCACGTCACCGGGCGTATGCAGTACGACCTGTTTCACGCCTACACCGTGGATCAGCACACCTTATTTGTATTGGAAAAATTGGAGGCGATGCGAACACTGGCTTCAAACGACGATGCGCCGCTGACGATTGCAGTTTGGCAACGAATTGCCAAGCCCAGGCTATTATTTTTAGCGGCGCTATTTCACGATATTGCCAAGGGACGAGGCGGCGATCACAGTACCTTGGGCGCTGCAGACGTGCGCGACTTTGGTGCGCGCTGCGGCATGGCGGAAAATGAAATCGATCTAATTGCTTGGTTAGTCACCGAACATTTAACGATGTCCACCACGGCGCAAAAACGCGATATCCAAGATCCGGCGGTGGTGCGCAGCTTTGCCCTAATGGTGGCGGATCGCGAGCGCTTAGATCATTTGTATTTGCTCACCGTGGCGGATATTCGCGGCACTAATCCCAAGCTATGGAACGGCTGGAAAGCGAGGCTACTAGAAGATTTATACGGTGCCACGCGATTTGCACTGCGCCAAGGCCTTGAGTTACCGATGCACGCGAGCGAGCGCATGCAGGCGCGCCAAGCCCAAGCGTTGGCGTTACTGCAGGGCGAGGGTGCAGGGCGCACTCAGGTGCAGACGCTTTGGCAAGATTTCCCTGAGTTTGCGTTTTTGCGCCACAGCCCGGATGAGCTGCGTTTTCAGACGCAGGCGGTGTTGGCTGCGCGCCGTTTTGGCGAGCACGAAGTGATTCTATTGCGCCCCATTCCAGGCGCTGCGGCGCTTGAGTTGTTCGTGCGGGTGACCGATCGCGCGGGTATTTTTGCCACCATTGCTACGGTGTTGGATCGCATGAACATCAGTGTGCTTGGCGCGCGCATTGGTCTGGCGCCTTCGGGCATGACCCATGACACCTTTCAGCTGCACGATCTGCGCGCTGAAGTACAGGTCAGCCCGCGCGAGCGTGCGCGTGAGGTACAAATGGATCTTAAACTTGCGCTGAGCGCGCCGGTACTTAAGCCGCGTGTTTCCAAGCGCGTCGCGACCCGGCAACAGCGGCATTTTCAGTTTCCCGCGCAGATCGAAATCAGCACCAACTCAGACGCCCGTTTGAGCACACTTGCGCTAACCTGCCCAGATGTTTTTGGTTTGCTTGCACACGTTTCCTTGAGCTTTTTCGAACACGATGTGCGCGTGCACAGCGCGCGTATTGCCACGTTTGGCGAACGTGTCGAGGATTTTTTTAGCTTAAGCGATGCCGATGGGCGGGCGTTGAGTGCGGCGAAATCCGAACAACTGATGGCGTCCATTCGAGCTAAGTTGAGCGGCTGACTCAATCTCAAACCCGTGTGTGCAAGCCTGAATCGGCCGGCTGGCTAAAATGAGGCAGGGCGTTGAACGACTGCAGTTGCCAACCGTTTTGGGTAACGCGAAACTCGTTGAGCGCGGTATTTTTTAGCGCTAAATTCAGCGCCGCGACGGCGTTGTCTTCAAAGCCCAGCGCACGCTGACAAAGCAAGCTAATTACGCCCCCGCTGGTAATCACCAACACCTCGCCGGATTCGCGCGCAACGCGTTTCGCCGCAACATTCACGCGAATCTGAAAATCCGCCCAGGTCTCTAGCCCATCTGCCGCGATTTGATCGCGCGCCCAGGCCAACATCGCGGTTTTCAGCACCACCAGCCATCTGCCCGCTGCAATATCTGCATCGCGCGGGTTTGCTGCCCGGTAGGCATTTAAAACGCCGCGAAAATCATACTCGTTCAACTCCGGCAGCACGCACGGAATTGGCAGGGTGTGTCCGGCCTGCGCGTAGGCCTGAACAATGCCAGCCAGCGTTTGCGCGTGGCGTTTCAGCGCGCCCAAATAAATTGCGTCAAATTTCATGCCGTGGGCGGCTAGCCACTCGCCCACGCGGCTGGCTTGCGTATGCCCAAGCTTAGAAAGCGCATCGTAATCATCTGATTTCGCGCTCGCTTGGGCATGGCGCAAGGCGTGTACGGTTAGGAATTTGCTCATGGCAATCTATCTACTAGAGGCGGCAGTTTTCCTCCTCCAGCTCGCGAACGCGGGTCAGCAGCGAGCTGTCCATGCCGCCATATTTGCTGCGCCATTTATAAAACGTGGCCGAGCTAATGCCATGTTCGCGACACAGGTTCGGCACCGGCGTGCCGGCCTCCGCTTGCTTGAGTGTGGCGATGATTTGACTGTCGGTAAAACGTGATTTCTTCATGGAGTTCTCCTTAGATTAGACTACGAGGAAATTCCACTTATGAATACGGTGGTTTTTTGGGGATTTACCATTTGCGGACGGTTTCGAGTAAGTGCGCGGCAAAAACTGGCAAAGCGTAAAGGGGTGGAATCCCCCTTAGTCAGAGCCTGTTTTTTGCCGCCTTTGAAATTTCCCGCAACAAGTCCGTCTGCACCGCTTGAATTTCAAACAATCGCTGGGTGTTGTGGCGCAGCAAGTGATCCATTTTTTCATTCAAATGGCGGATCTCAAGCTCGGCTTTTAGATTGATGCGATAGTCGCTTTCCGCCCGTCCACGATCACGCTGCTCTTGTCGGCGTTGGCTCATCATAATAATTGGCGCCTGCAGGGCTGCGACACAAGACAACACCAAGTTCAACAGAATAAATGGGTACGGATCGAACGCACTGCCAGCCCGCAATGCGTTCGCCGCAATCCAAATTGAAATCGCGCTGACGAAACCGAGAATAAATACCCAACTGCCGCCAAAACTGGCGATCCAATCCGATGCGCGGCTGCCGAAAGTCTGCGGCGTGGTGTCCTCAGCTGCCGCCAATGAGGCCGATAAAATATTGTGATCGCGCAGGCTCGTAACGACGTCTTCTTCGAGCCTGCCCAGCTCACCGACTTCATCGGCGAGCATCGAGCGCACGTAGTCGCCGCGCAGCTCATTGAGGTGTGTATGGCATAAAGCGCCAGCGTTACTCAGGCCTTCTTCATGGACTTCTCCAACCAAACCTGGGTGCTGCAGTTTGTTGGCAAAACGCTCGCGTGCAAACGCCGCGAGCTGGGGCCGAAGCAAA
>JANNYO010000089.1:0-1961 GCA_031410115.1 Rhodanobacteraceae bacterium
CGCGACCCGCTGCTCGCCCGCGATCCGGCCTTTGCTTGGCTGCGTGATGATCCGGAGTTCAAAGCGCAGAACGCGCGCATGACCCAGTTGATCAACATCGAGCGCGCCAAGCTTGGTATGGCGGCGTTGCAGTGAGCTAAATCGCCGAAATCAATCAATGACAGCGCCATTTGACGTCAACGCTTTCAGCAGTAGTCTTTCAGCTTGCTTTTCTATTCGGAGACCTACGAAATGGCGGTTTTGACGGTAAGAAATGTGCCTGACACGGTGCGTGATCGCTTACGACTCCGCGCGGCTAAGGCGGGCACTAGCATGGAAGAGCAAGTGCGGTTGATATTGCTACAGGCAAGCCTTGTGCCGACGATTGCGCCGAACAAGTCCGCGCTTCCAGCCTGGGTTGAATCGCTGTATGCACACGCTAAGCCTTCCGGCGTGGTCGAAGACTTGCTCAGCGAGCGCCGCGCCGCCGAGCGCGGTGAGAACAAGGCGCAATGATTGCGCTGGACGCCTCGGCGCTGCTGGCGATTGGTTTCATTCCCACGCTGATCATTTCCTGGGTGTTCGAGCTAACACCCGACGGCCTGCGGCGTGAAGACGAGAGTGCATTCGCTGATTACAACGATTCCACTGCATCCAGCACCGCGCAGCGCATGAATCGCATGATTATTGTCGTGCTGTTGCTGGCATTGGGCTATTTTGCGTTTGACAAATTTGTGCTGGTGCCGAGCCGAGACAGCGAAAGCGAGCCAGTCGCCAAAGTGAGCGCCGGGCCCGATTCGGCATCGGCGGTTACCGGAAGCCAGCCGGAAGCAGCACAAGCCATCGACACCAAATCCATCGCCGTGCTGGCCTTTGCCAATATGAGCTCTGACAAGGACAACGAGTAGTTCTCCGACGGCGTGGCCGAGAAAATCCTCAATGCCTTGGCGAAGGTCGATGATCTCAAAGTCGCCGGGCGCACCTCGTCGTTCTATTTCAAGGGCCGCAACGAGCCGCTTGCCGCGATCGGCCGCTTGAGTCTGCTTGGCGCGCCCGACGAGGCGCTGGCGATGATCGCAAAGCAGCCGATGAATTCGTCGGCCTGGAACTTGGCCATCTGGGGCGCCACAGGCCAAGCCGCGCGCACTAGCCCCGCATTCCCCGAGTTCGCCCGCAAGATCGGCTACGCCGCACTTTGGGACCAATACGGCCCGCCGGATTTGTGCCGGAAGAATGAGAAGGGCGACTACGTGTGCGAGTGACAAAGTTATTTACGCCGCGCCCTGCCACGCATTAGAACGCTATGATGCGCGCACTATTCATTGCTAAAGCCGTGCATTCGATGTCTCGCGAAATACAGACCTATGTCAATGCTTGGCGCGAAGTTTCGCCCATGCTTGAAGCTATGCGTGATGAGGAGCTGCGCAATACGCCATTGCCGTTAGCGATGGCACAGCTTTCCAGCATGATCGATTCAGCCATTTTTCTTAAACCGCTCACTGACACCTCAGGGCTGGTCGAAATGCAGCGCATATTCGCCAAGCTTCGATGAATGTTTTGATTGATGCCGCCAGCTCGGTGCAGCGCGTGCTGTACGACGCGGGTATAGCGTTTTGCTTTATTGGCGGCTTTGCCGCGCAAAGGCATGCCGAGCCGCGCGTCACCCGTGATGTTGACCTAGCGGTGTTGACCGGCCTTGGCCACGAAACGCACGTTATTGATGCCTTACTCGGTGCGTTCCCAGCGCGGCGGGCCGATGCGCGCGCCTTTGCCGAGCGCTATCGCGTGCTGCTGTTGCAAACCACGGAAGGCATCGGCATTGACGCGACCTTGACCGCGTTGCCGTTTGAGGCCGACATGATTGCGCGCTCAACGCCATTCGAGTTTGCGTCGGGCATTTACCTGCGCACCTGTTCGGCAGAAGATTTGTTGACTATGAAAATCTTTGCCGGCCGCCCCATCGATTGGCGCGATGTGGAAAT
>JANNYO010000090.1:0-2107 GCA_031410115.1 Rhodanobacteraceae bacterium
CCAGACTGCGCTACGTCCCGTTAAGTAACTTATAAGATTAGAAATGATTCTGTGATTTGTCAAACCAACAAAAAATCCAAGCCGTTGGTCTGGGCAGACACGTAACTGGAAACACAAATCAGAAGTGCACTTGAATCCGCACCGAGTTGAGCAGGTGCGCGCATAAATTAAGCAAAAACGAAACGCAACGTACGCGTCAAGCTGTCCACTTTTCCACAGCCGAAGCAGTCGCCGACGACGGGCTATTCGATCTAGCCCTAGGAGGAGGGAAGCTGTGGGAAAGTGGTCAGGTTGGCATCGTGAAAATAGCGAAAAAAGCGACAAGTAGGTTGACAGATACCAACATCGCGCAACCACCACAAAATAATGTACTAGCTAATAGTCGCCTTACACACAGAATTCCTGACAGCCCCCCACCATCCCATCCCGCAACCCCATCGCCACCGCCGCCTTGTTTTGCATTTCATCAAAGCCAAACCAGCGCATGTTTTTGCTATTCACGATGCGCATGAGTGACTCGGCGGCAGCGAGGTGCAGGGCGTCGTAGGCACGCAATGGGTAAAGCTCGCACAGCCCGGCGGCGCGTCTAATTTGGGCGTCGCCGATGGGTTGAACGGTAGTTGCAGCCCACACTTCTTCAGCGCTTCTTAAAAGCTCGGCACTGTGCGAATCGATCATGCGGTCACGCTTGATCATGCGCGCCGCCGCGCTGCGCAGTTCAACATAGCCAATCACATGGCAAACCTGTTGGTCCATGTGCTGCAAATTTTTTCGCAACTGCTCGTAGCCGGTTTGACGCAGGGCAAGTCTTGCCAGTGCAGAAGATTCAACATACGCGATCAAAACCGTTCCCCGCGATCTTCCAGCAAGATGTCGCTAAGCGATGGCCCGGTGAACGGAATATCTGCTGGCGTCAGCTTCATCACATCAAATTTCTTGCGCGGCCCGTACAGCTTGTCCAGCTTGGCCTTGGCTTCTTCCCAGGTCAATTCGTCAACAGGTTTCTCAGCCGGCGGGCACAAATCCACGATCGATTCGCCGTGGTTGGTCAGCGTGATGCGCTCGCCTTTTTGCACGCGCTTTAAAACGGCCGACAAATTCGCTTTGAATTCGCGTATCCCCATGGTTGGGTATGCGGCTATGATCGGCATTTGTGGCCTCAATCGATGAAATAAGGCCTCAGTTTAGCGGAATGGACGCCGCGCCCGCAATTGCCGTCAACCCAAGGCGCTTCCATGTCGCGGCGAGCTACAATTTGCCCTAGACAATATTATTCACCCCACATTAGACCACGTGATTTTGCTAGATTTGGGCGACGCGGAAAAGGTCAAACTGAAAGTGTCCAGCCTAGGAAAAGTGTTCGAGCCGATCACGCGCGAGGCGATTATTGTTCGAACAGCTTTGGTGATTTGATCAGTCATATCGTGCCTTATCTAAATGATGCAGTTTTGCCTTCTCCTGGCGAAAGAATTCAACAAGTCTTCGGTCAAAGTTGCGTCAATGCCGATGCCGGATGCCGGCGGCGGTTTGCAAAAGCACCTGTGACGCGACGGCTGCGGCGAATTGGCTTTTTGAGAAGGCAAAGCCTCGGCCTCGTTGAAGCGCCATCGCGAAAAAAAGCTAAAGACACGCGTATCAAATTGGTTGTGCATACCGCCGGCTGCGGTGAATTGCCTTTTTGAGAAAGGCGCACTGATTTTGGCTTTGCTAACAATCGACGGGATCAAGGCGCTTGCCAGTGCCTACATCACTGAGTTCATTGCGCGTCAGATTTGTTGTGCATACCGGCTGTTGCGGTGAGTTGGCTTTTTGAGAAGGCAATGCAAACACAAACAAGCGTTTCATCACGCCGAAATATTGGCGGAAAAAGCCCGCCGCGTTGTAGTGCACGCCGTATTTTTCACAGATCGCTTTGACCTTCGGCGCCAATTCTATGTAGCGCGGCGCTGGAATATCGGGAAACAAATGATGTTCAATTTGGTGGCTTAAATGCCCAGTCATCAGATAAAAATAGCGGCTGCCTAACAAATTACTTGAGCCCTGCATCTGGCGCAAATACCAGCCGCCGCGGCTTTCGTTGGCAACTTCAAGTTTGGTGTATACCTGG
>JANNYO010000091.1:0-4412 GCA_031410115.1 Rhodanobacteraceae bacterium
GTCTAGTTCCGGCTTCGGCTTTGGCGGCGGCATTTTTGTTCGCGGTTCGCGGGTTACCATGATCCACACCACCACCACCGACAGCGCAGCCGATAGCGGCGGCGCGTTTTACATGGTTAGGCTAAACAATTTCCCGATCCCCAGAATGCTGCTGTCGCACTCGGTGTTTAGCAATTCACGTGGTGGCGTTATCGATCTGATCGGCGAGGGATTTGATAGCGCTAGCAACTTTAATTTCATCGGCACAACGCAGGATGCGCCCTTCCCGGGTGCCGTGTTTCGCGGTGACGCGCTGTTAAACCCGCTGCGCAACAATGGCGGCCTAACGCCAACGCATATGCCCTTGCCGCTGAGCTCGTTGCTCAACACCGGCGGCACTAGCGGCGTTACCGTGGATCAACGCGGCGTTTTGCGCAACATCGGCGCGCTCGATTTAGGCGCGGTTGAGCGCCGTGGGCCGGCAGTCGTCACCAATAAAGACAACGCCGGCGCAGGCAGCCTGCGCGCCACGCTATCGGTCGAAAGCGACGATGACGCCATCACTTTTGCCGCCAACGTGCGCGGCACCATACTGCTCGACAGCACGCTGTTTTTACCACCCTCAACCGCTATTCAAGGCCCCGGCGCAAACCAGCTTGAGCTGCGCGCATTCGGCAATTTTCCACTGCTCGTCGCGCCGCCGAACAACAATAGCGCGATATCCGATATCGCGCTCACCAGCACCGGCAGCACGGGTGCTACGGTCATCAATAGTGCATCGATGCTGTTGGAACGCGTGCATATACGTGGCAGCAGTGGCGGCGGCGTGGTCAACGACAGCCTGGGCCGTATGATCATACGCGGCAGCACATTGAGCAATAATGTCGCGCCAACGGGTGCGGCAATTTTTAATCAAGGCAGTCTCGATATGGTTAATTCCACGCTCGCGAATAATCGCGTCAGCACTGGCGCGGGCGGCACCTTCGTCAGCAACACGCCATTCAATGCCGAGGTTCGCCTGATCAACGTCACGATCGCCGACAACACCACCGCCGGCGCGCCCAATCACGCCATTTTGAACAATGGCCCGATTTCGATGTTTAACGTCATTTTAGCCAACCCAGGTGCCATGTTGCAGTACCAGCGGCTGGGCACCGGCTTTGGGCAAGCATTTTTTTGTTTAAGCACCGACGCCAGTTTGAATAACAACGTGCTGAGCGTGGGCAGTGTATTGCTCAACACCAATCCGCTGCTGGGCCCGCTGCAGGACAACGGCGGCACTACGCCCACCATGGCCCTGGGTGTGGGCAGCCCCGCGCGCGAGGCGGGCCTGTTCGATGCCGGATTTTTCAGCAGCCCCGCAACCGACCAGCGCGGCGCCGGCTTTGCCCGCGAAGTTGGCACGATTGATATCGGCGCGTTTGAAGTGCAAAACCAAAGCGCGCTTGATCCGATTTTTCGCAGTGGCTTTGAGTAGGCACTCGCAACGACTGCGCGCAGCGCGCGCTACCGCGTAATGGTGTTGAACCTGTCAGGTGGTGTTGAACCTGTCAGGCGGAAATTTTTCAAATTTATGCTGACGGGTTAATGCCACTTTCCGCGCTAACGGATGTGACCCCAATAGGAGCATGTCATGAAGCAAAGAAATCCAAATTCACCGGCCCCCACCGCAGCAATGCATAAGGCAATACGCGTCGCGTGTGCGCTGCTGTTCACGCCGCTGTTCACGCCGCTGGCACACGCCGCGATCACGGTCAGCTTAATCACCGGCAGTGCGCCGAACGACACGCTGCTAGTGGCCAGCGACGGTGCTGACTCCATTGCCATTAGCTGCATCGCCGGGCGCTTTGCCGTGAATGGCGCGGCGGCTGCTGGCGGCGCCTTTGCCTGCAACGCGGCACCCAATCTGCTGGTACAGGGCGGGCCGCTGAGTAATTTGATCGACCTCAGCGCGATCACCGAGGCGGACTTCGGCGCGGGCTTGCGCATCAATGCGCTGGGCGGCGCGGGCGCGGACAGCCTGCTGGGTTCACCGCTGGCGGATGTATTGTCTGGCGGCACCGGTGATGACGTTATGGTCGGTGGTGCGGGCAATGATGTGATGCGCTGGCTGCCGGGCGATGGCAGCGACACCTTGGACGGCCAGGGCGGCGTGGATCGCATGGATTTCATCGGCTCTGTTGCGGCAGAATCGTTTCGCCTAGCGCCGATTCCGATCGCTTTTCCCGGCAGTCAGTTCACGCTGCGATTTACCCGCGACGTCGGCAATATCACCATGAACATGACCAGCACTGAAGAGATCTTTGTCGACGGCGTCAGCGGCGTAGATCAGGCCCTGATTGACGATGTCAGCGCGGAGGTGTCGCGTGTGAAGCTTAACTTTGGCGCGGGCGCTACGCCGAATGGCATTACCGTCTCAGGCACCAGCGGCGTCAATAATTTTTCCTTGAATGAAGCGGTGCCCGGCACGGTGGCGATCGTCGGCGCCAGCGCGCCAATCGAATTGACCGGATTAAAACCCGGTGACGCGATCACGCTGCTGGGCTTGGATGGTCCAGATCAGTTTTTAGCGCCGCAGGATCTGAGCGAACGCCTGAGCTTGAGTTTTTTCGGCGGCAACGGCTTGGACGGCGCTGCTGTGTTCGGCGACGCGCGCGATGAGCGCTATCGATTTGTTGACGGTGCGGCGGTGCTGACGCTCACGCGCGTCGCTCCAACCGGGCGCAGCATCGATTTTAACAGCGTCGAGGCGCTGGAGCTGGACACCGGCGGCGGCGTTGATGAGCTCAACACACAGCCCTTGGCGAACACCGCGCTGGTGCTGGCGGGCGGCGCACCCAGCGGGCCGCGCGACGATATCTTGAGCGTGCAAAATTTTGCCGGTGCGACCGATCTATCGCCGATTACTCAAGCCGGCACGCAGCCGATCATTTTCAGCGGCTTTGAGCGCACCAATGAATACGTCGTGCACAATCTCAGCGATAGCGATTTTTCGAGTCTGCGTGATCGCGTCAGCGACGCCGTGCGTCGGCCCGGTCGTTTGGTCATCTTTGAGACCGGCTTGGCCGGCAGCGTGCGGCTGAATTCGCCCCATGCGCTGGGCGGCAGCGGCCACAACGTGGGGCCACGTGCCCATGTGCTTTAAGTGCGTCCTGCTACCTTTAACGGCTCGCTGCTGATTAATCCGAGCAACAGCAATGCCTTTATTTTCGGCCTGGGCTTCATCGGCCTGCCGAATGCCGCCAACACCTCCGTCGCGATCACAAACCAGGGCACGCTGACGCTGTCCAATGTCAACGTCAACAACCACCCGATCGTAGCGATACGCAACAGCGGTGAGCTGACCGTGCGCAACGCGGCGCTGACTAGCAACACCAGCGTTGTCGGCTTTGCACCCGTGGAAAACGCCGGCACGCTGCGCTTTGTTAACACCACGATCGCTGGAAACAGAGCCTTCAGCGGGGTGATCCGCAACGATGCGGGTGGCCAGCTGAGCCTAATCAATACCACCTTCGCCAAAAACACCACCTTTTTTCTAAACGGCAGTGCCGGCTTGATCAACAGCGGAAACACGGTAGCGATCAACAGCATTATTTCGGAAAACGCGGGCACCCAGCCAGTGTCGGGCAACGCGTTAAACGCACAGAGCAGCAACAACTTAATTGGCACCAATGCCATCGTGTTGGGCGATCTGGCGAACAACGGCAGCGCATCCACACTAACCCTCGCGATCTTGGCCGGCAGCGCCGCACACAACACCGGCAGTAACGCCGCCGTCAGCACGGCCAATTTCGGCCCTGGGCCGTTTCAAGATCAGCGCGGCGCGCCATTTGTTCGCATCAGCGACAGCACCGTCGACATCGGTGCCTTTGAGCTTCAGCCGCTGCCCGAGGTGCTGTTTGCTTCTGGCTTTGAGTGACGCTGGAGCAAGACCGCCCGGCGTTTGAACACAGTTGAAAATGACTATGCACTCGGCTCTTCGGTACGCCGAGTTGCACTCGCCGCGATTTACCAGCTAGCCGGCCAAGGATGTGAGGGCCCGAGCGTATGGCTGAGCTCACGCAAGTCCAAAGCGCTGGGTGGGCTTTTTGCAATACGCGTGCGCCACAGCGCTAGCAGGCTTTGGTCCATGCCGCCGGTTTCCGCCGGCAGCTGCACGGCTAACGCGATGGCTGCGCTCGCTAGTTGCGCGGCGAACGCGGCTTGGCCTTTCTGCCCCAGCTGCTGCGCACTGACCAATAAAACGCGCACGGTCGAGCGCAGCGCCAGCCCGCTTGGCGGGGTGGCATTGAGCTGCGCTAGCCACGCGCTGACGCTGGCATCGCTGGGCGCATGCAGAACGTTCCAGCGCAACTGCAGCAGGCTCAGATTAGCTTGCAGTACCGGATTCGGTGCGAGTGCCAGAGCCTGCGCGGCAATCGTGAGATATCGCT
>JANNYO010000092.1:0-13809 GCA_031410115.1 Rhodanobacteraceae bacterium
CGATCCCGGCCGGGCAAAGCCAAGTCTATCTAGGCGTGCGCGTGAACGGCATTGATCTCGGCACCAGCACCGTTAATGCCAGTGCGGCTGGCTATGCAAGCGGCAGCTTGCCAGTTCGCACCGTTATTGCAGAAATACGACTAACTAACCTCAACAGCACCTATTTAGTCGGTAATCAACCTGCCGCTTACGCGTCCTTTTACACACCGAATGCTACCCCTACGAGCCAAATTGCGACGCTCGCACGCGTGATTAATCTCGCGTCATCGACCCCGAGTGTGTTTACCGTGACATCACCAGTGACCGTAGACGCTGGCGCAAATCAAAGTGGAGCCTCGGCAAGCCGGGCGATCGCACCTGGCAATTCCACCATCACTGCCAGCACCGCTGGCGCCACGCCCAGCAGCGTAAACATCACAGTAAGCCCGCAATGAAGGAAAACTAAACGCTTGCCCAGTACATTGCGATGCACATCGAGCAACCAGCTTCGTGCCATTCGGCGCTGGCGGTCGGCGTTTTCGCTGCCAGACCCGGCAATTTTGCCTCCAAACTGGCTTTGATCGCCGCCAAAATGGGTGTTGCATGTTCGCGGCGATACGCCAACGGCTCGCTTAGTTTGCCGTCTTTAATTTGGCGTTCAATCGCGAACAATTGATCGATTTGCTCAACCGCAAGGTGGGCAAAAATGCGCACTTTGCTCTGCTCGGCGATCGCATAAAACTTGCGCCGCGCGTGCGCCCAGCAGGCCACTTCGCGAATGTCGGGCTGCGCTTTGAAAAGTGCGTCATAGTTGCTCGGTGCTAACGATCCTCGAACCCGGCCCGCAACAGCGGTGCGCCGAGGCGTATCCAGTCGAAAATCAGCTGTTGGCGCACCGCTGAAAGGGGGTTCAAATCCATCGGCATTCGGCTGCCAAAACCTGGGTTGTCGCAGTTTATTTTCAAAAACAGCACACTGTTAATTGGATCGCCGGGTAGCACGCGCGGGTTGCCGGTGCTTGGGCTGAGCAAGCTTTGGTAGCTGTTGAGCGCTTCCAAATTCAAACCCGCAGCGCCACCACCGCCGCCATGGCAGCTCAGGCAGTCGCCGCTGTTGAAAATCGGTTGGATATTCAACGAATAGCTAACTTGCGTAAACGGCACAGCCGCACTGATATTTTCACAGCCACTCGGGCCACCCGCGTACGCGGCGACACCCCAGAGAACCAAGCTTGCTGCTCGTATTGCGATCAAACGAAGTCTCGCCGGAAGGCGACACGGCAAATAAGTCTCCGCTTGCGGACACGGCAGATGAGTCTCCGCTTGCGGACACGGCAAATAAGTCTCCGCTTGCGGACACGGCAAATGAGTCTCCGCTTGCGGACACGGCAAATGAGTCTCGCCGGCAGGCGACTCAGAAAGACGCGTCATCAAACCGGAGCCGGGTTCATAAACCCCAAATCATATGGTGTGCCGCTCGTAAAATTCGCCAGATGCGGAAAAATAGTCGCTAGATTCGCGGGGCTCACACCCATCCAACCGGCTAAGGTGGACGCAACCGAGTCTGCGGTCGTGGTTGGAATCATTTGCCCGCGGCTGAAGGAATCTGCACCATTAAGCGTTTGATCTGGGAATAGCCCGACCAAGCGACCGCCCGAATTGAGCGCACCGGCATTGTTGATTGCACCGCCCATCACCAATGAAACGCTGCCCCAACCGTGGTCAGAACCATCGCCGTTGGAATTGAGCGTGCGCCCAAATTCGCTCATGGTGAAGGTGGTGACGTTATTCTCTAGGCTCATTTCTTCTAGCGCTTTGTAAAAAGCACCCAAGGCGCGGGAAACACGGCGTAACAAGCGTGGCTGGGTATTGTCCGACATTTGCGTTGCATGCGTATCAAAGCCGCCCAGAGAAACGAAAAACACATTGCGACTTTGCCCGAGTGCGGCACGTACCTTGATCAAGCGCGCCACCATTGCAAGCTGTTCAGCCAAACTATTTCCACCATCGGCAGTCGCGTTGACGCCTGCAACCACTTGATCGTCCATTAGCGCACGAAACGGCGTTGCCAAAAGCGATGGATTCGTAGCGGACGCGTTCGCCACGGCGATATCCAGTTGTGCCGACAAATTGACGGACCTGGTCATTAGGCTCGCATGGGCGGTGCTCAGCGCATTGCTTTGCGGTGCCGCAAGCAAACTACACAGCGCGATTTCAGACTGTGATGGTGTCGGCGAACCACACGCGCGAAAATTACTTAAGCGTGTCGCGCCTGAGCATCCAGCAAACGACGAGCCGACGGTCGAGGCTGGAATCACGTTGCCGCCGTTGGGATTGCCGCAGCCACCCATTTGATACGGCACCACACTGGCGCCGATTTGAAAACGGTTCGATCCGGCGAAAGAAATGCCGATCGGCAAAGTCAATCCAGTCGTGCCAATCTGCCCATTTTCAACCGCTAACAAATCGCCAACCTGCCCGCCCCAGCCAAAGCGAAAATTTCCCGTGGACCGGCCTTGAAACCAGACGTTGGTTTGATCGCTGTGGGAGAAAAGCTGCGGTGGTTTAAGGGTGGCTGGGCTGCCATAGTTAGCTTTAGTCGTTGGCACCACGAGCGTGCCGACGTTGGCAACCCAGGCGACTTTGCCGCGATTAGTCAAGCTTTGCAGGCCGGGCATATTCGCTGTTTGTAAGCCATTGCGGTCCACCGCCGTCCAGTCCGCACAGCTCGGGTGCAGGCCATAACTGTGTCCGCTCGGCAAGCCGTTAAGCGTAATCGGTAGTAGCGCCGCTTGATCAATCGCCAGCGGCCCGGCTGTGCCTGCAAAAACGCCACCGCGCGCGGTGTTGTAAACGGCGTAACGTGCGGAGTCACTGGGAATAAGTAAGTTAAAAGAATCGCTACCACCGCCCATGTAAACGCAAACCAGTGCGCGGTAGGCACCGGCGTTGGGCGCGTTCGGCAGGTCGGCGGCAAGTGCGGATTCCATCAAACGCAGTTGCGGGAACAATGAGAGTGCAGTGCCGCCCGCGAGCGTACCAGCGAATACTTTTAGAAAATCACGGCGTGCTTGGTCGTTTTTATGGTTCATGGCAAATCCTTATCTGTTTTGAATGAAGGCAACATCTGTGGGATGAAAAAGCCTTACTTTTGAATGGCAAATTCGGGGGACACATAAATGACACGCAGCACGTTTCTGACCAGTTGGCGGCGCAAATCGTCTGTCGTTGGCGCTGCTGTGGTGCTGAGCATCGTCAACAATGTCTGGCGCATCGCATTAGACATAAAGCCATACATCAGCCGCACATTGAGCTCATCAACTAACGCCGCTTGCGTCGTGGCGTCGTAAACCGCAAGTGGCAACGCCAACGGATCCAACTGCACGCGAGGTGATGTGGTGACACCAGCAACTAAATCTGAGCGCCCGGAATAGCGCGCGGCAGCCAAATCCATCACTTGGTTGTTGACGCGTGAGACGGTGTTTTCGTTCAAAATCTGAAATTCAGGGGCGAATATGCCAGCCACTTGCAGCGGCCCTGGGTTTTGAAAGTCCGGCTCGTAAAAATTAAACACGGTCGTGGAACTCCATGGGCGCTGACCGAATTCCGAAAAGGTGTTGCCGATGCGCGGTGTAATGCTGCCGACATTAGAGTTGGCATTTCCAGGCGAAGACTCAGCTGGCTCTGGGATGCCCAATTCCACATCGAACGCGCGCCAGCCAGCGGTGATGCGTAGCAGCGGCTCCCGCAGTTTTCCTTCGTTCGCTCGCGGCAAGCGGCGCGCTTCGTCGTCCAGCAAAATAGCGCGTATCACCGCGCCAAAATCGCCGCGCGCGCCGCTGCCATTGTCGTTGAATACCGTCGCTACCCGTTGAATGTAGGCGGGCGAAGGATTTGAGGTGACGAAGCGTTGAATCAGTTGGCGACTGATATTCGGTGCCACAGTTGCATGCAGCGCGATTTGATCAAGTGCGGCGTTGACGTCGGCCAAACAGCCCGCTTCCGTGTTGGCAACGCCTGCCAACGTAATATTGTCGAAAATAACCTTGTCCGCGTTGTCGTGAAAGGTGCGTCCAGTGGCTAGATAATTTGTACTGTTGGGCGGATTAACCATCGGGAAGCAGCTCATCGCGCCGAAAAAATTAGCGTTCGTGTTGTTGCCGAAACTGGGTGTGCCGCTGTAGGTTAAACCGGTAAATACGCGCGACAGGTTCGCAATAGTCGTATTGTCATAAGTCGGTGTCGGCGGATTGCTGGTGGCGCTGAAATTGAGATTGCGCTTGATCAAGCCAAACGAGAACAGCTGCATAATCTCGCGCGCGTAGTTTTCATCCGGCAGAATCGTCGATGGCGGCGTACCCGTTTGATAAGCCGCGCGCGATCGCACATAGGTAAGCCATTGGCCCATCATCGGGCTAAAAGTCACTTGCCCGAGCAAAGTGCGATAGTCGCTGAATGCGCCTACCGTCATCATGTCTTGGTATTCCGCAATCAGGCGTGTATCGATACCGCCGGAGTCGGAAACCACCAAAATTTGCCCCAGCGCATAGGCCATGCGTTGGCGCAATTGATCTGGTGCAGTCAGCGCCTGCACCGTCCAGCGGTCGACGCGATGACCGCTATTAAGGGAAAATTGCGGATTGGCTTCTAGCGCTGTAAGCCATGGCCGCGTCAAGGTAGCGGGCAGGCTCAGTTGCTCGTTGATCCACGCCCGATAGCCCATTTGACGTAAACGCGCGATTTCACTGCGGCTTGGGCCGAAGGTTGCTTGCGTTAAAAACGTGCCGCTTCGCTGTCAGACGTTGGGCCATCGCTTAGGTCTTGAAAACCAGCTTTGAACAAGATGTCGCCAGTTTGGGCAAGTGCGGCTGTTGCGGTGGTTAGCCCTAGCCCGACAATCATGGCGATGGCGGTCAGGTGATTTCGAAAGCGCATAAAAACTCCGGCTCATAGATCTTGATGAGGCGCATAGTTTAGCGCAGCGTTGGCACTGCGCAGGACGAAAAACCACCTGTGGGCGCGCAATTTGTGTCGGATTTATTAGCAGATCGTTACTTTCGGGTACTGCGCATGGCCTGTCAGAAGGGTGTGCGTTGTTCAGCCAAATACTGGCAACGTGCGGCGCGAAAACGCTACACTCCGCGCCCTTAATCTCTAATCGGGGCCGAGCTATGGCACGTATTACCGTCGAAGACTGCTTATTTGTCATTCCCAATCGTTTTGATCTGGTGTTGATGGCCAGCAAACGCTCACGTCAGTTGGCGAAAGGTGCCGACCCGATGTTGCCGCCTGCGGACGACAAACCCACGGTCCTGGCGCTACGTGAAATCGCGGCGAACAAAGTCACTGAAGAGTTACTTGCCACCGTTGAAAAATTTGAGCGCGAACGCGCTGAACGGGAAGCGATGGAATGGGCTGCAACACAAGTTGTTGACGACGACTTGGGTAAAGATGTCGACTAGGGCGTCGGCTTACTGTCAACGATTCGCTGCGCGGCACGTTCACATGAGCTTGATGCGCACGATCAGTTTGCCTACAGGGCAAGATCGGTCCGCAAATGCGTTATTGTTTCTCGACTAAAAAATGGAGCTATTGCCATGATGGGATTAAGTATGGGTCACCTGCTTATTTTACTGGTCATCGTGATTTTGGTTTTTGGCACGAAAAAATTAACCAGCGCGGGCAAAGATTTGGGCTCAGCAGTTAAGGGCTTTAAAGATGGTATGGCCGGTGATCAACCCGTGGCAGCGAAACTTGAGGCCGACCCACCGGCACAGGCGGGCGCTAACGCGACTGCTGCAAAAGACGAGAGCAAAGTCTGACCATTCGCAGTCCGCAGGCGGAAAACGGATATGTTTGAAGTTGGTTTCAGCGAAATTGTGGTGATCGCAATCATTGCGCTGATTGTTTTGGGCCCTGAGCGCTTACCCAAAGCAGCACGCATGGCGGGCACATTTATGCGCAAAGCGCGTCGCAGTTTCGAAAGCTTAAAAATGGAAGTTGAGCGCGAACTAGAAGCAGACGAGTTGAAAAAGCAGTTTGCCAACATCGCCGCCGCACCGGCTGAATTTACCGCCGCTCTGCAAGAGCCGTTTGCGGAGGCGAAAGCCGCAATAGAGAGTAATATCGAAGGGTTAATCCAGGATGCCAAAACCGCGCTCGCGCCGGAACCGTCGGCGGTGACTGATTCGGTTGATTTGCGGGCGGAAGCAGTGGGCACAAAAATCATTAAAGCCGAGCCTGAAACGATCCCATGAGTGGCGACACCGAACAGCCACTCATTGCACATCTGCTAGAGCTGCGCACCCGACTTTTGCGCGCCATTGTTGGTGTTTTGGTGTGCATTTTGCTGATGCTACCGATTGCCAATAAGCTTTACGGCTGGCTGGCACTGCCGGTGTTAAAGATGCTGCCCGCTGGCGGCCAAATGATTGCGACCGACCCGATATCGCCGTTTATGACGCCGCTGAAACTGGCGGCGATGGCGGGATTGGTTCTGGCAGCCCCCTGGGTGCTGTATCAACTTTGGGCTTTTGTGGCGCCGGGTTTGTATCACAAGGAAAAACGTTTAGCCGTGCCGTTATTGGTGTCAGCAACCGGGCTTTTTTATGTTGGCTGTGCATTCGCTTATTTTTTAGTGCTGCCCGCGGTATTCAAATTCACCAACGCGGTTGCGCCCAAGGGGGTGGCGGTTATGACCGATATTGGTAAGTATTTAGATTTCGTGATCGTGACCTTCATCGCCTTCGGTGTGGCGTTTGAAGTGCCGGTAGCAGTCGTGATTTTAGTTGCGCTCGGCTGGGTGACGACCGCACAGCTGAAAGAGGCGCGCGGCTATGTTGTGGTCGGTGTCAGTATTATTTCAGCCGTGATCACACCGCCAGACCCACTATCGATGATGATGATGGCGGTACCGATGTGCCTGCTCTACGAGTTGGGTATTATTGCCGCGCGCTGGGTACGCAAAGATTCAACCGCGCCAATTGACGGAACCTAGGTAGGTTCATAACAATTTACGCCTGCCGTTTCACTTACTTCGCTTTCAAGTTCAACCGAAACTGCACTGCGACGGTGTCGCCGATAATTCCGGCTTCATCCCACTCGCCGCTACCAATGCCAAAATCACGTCGGTTGATGCTCGCATCACCGATCACGCTCTGCGTTATTGGGTCGATCACTAGGGCAAGCGCTACGACTTTGTTTTTGCCGTGGATCGTCATGTTTCCCGGGCAGCTGAGGCGAATGCCGTCTATTTTTGAGTTCACCGTGGCGCATGCTGCGCTGCTAACGAACCGCGCGTTGGGGAATTTTTCTGCATCAAACCAGGCGTCGCTGCGCAGTGTGTCATCGCGTTCCGCGTAGTCGCTGTTGAGGCTGTTGATGGCGATCGATACATCAAAACGTGCATCGTTGGGATTGGCAAAATCAAGCTGCACGCTGCCGGTAAATTTTTCAAATTTCCCGTCGATGGGCTCGCCATCGTAACTGCCTTTAAAGGTCAACTGGCTACTGGTTTGATCAAAGCGAAATTCGGCGCCAGCCGCTGCCGCCGTGTAGATAAGGAGTGCTAGGGCGAACATTTTCATAGCGTTTTTTTTCTCATGGGCAGCATGCGGCGCAAAATCGTGTCGCGGTTTATAAAATGATGCTGCATCGCCGCCATTACATGCACGGCAATCAGCGCGATCAGCGTCCAGGCCATATAGCCGTGCGCGGCTTTAAAAAAGTCAAGTTGGGCTTGATCGCGCGCGATTAAATTGGGCACGCGGAATAGGCCGAAGTATTTCATTGGAAAACCACTGGCGCTATTCATCAGCCAACCCGAGATCGGCATCGCAAACAGCAGCGTATACAGCCCGATGTGGCTGATATGCGCCGCAACTTTTTGCCAGCGCGGTGTCGCGACTGGCAGCGCAGGCGGGCGATTTTTAATCCGGTAGCCGACGCGCAGCAGCATCAGCAGCAGCACCGTCAAACCTATGGATTTGTGTGTCATGTACAGCCGAATCGTCTGTGGCGAAATACGCTGCTCGACCATGTAAAGCCCAACGCCGATTAGGCCAAACACCATTAGCGCAATTAGCCAATGCAGCCATTTTGCCGCAGCACCGTAGTGTTGTTCGGTTGGGTTGTACGGGGCAATGCGCGACATTCAACGTGCCCAATCAGCGCTATTTGCCGCCCGCCTCAAGTTCGATGCGCAGTGAAACGCTGTCAGCAATCGAAGGCAAGTATTCACTCATGCCCCAATCGGAGCGCTTTAGCGTGCCGGTCGCAGAAAACCCCGCATAGGGTTTGTTTGACATCGGGTTTTTATCGACTTTATTTTTCGTAAGCAGCAAAGTGACGGGCTTGGTAACGCCCAGCAAAGTGAAATCGCCAGTGACAGTGCCGGTACTGTCGGAAAGTTTTTCCACTTTGGTGGACACAAAACGGGCGGTAGGAAATTTCGCGACATTGAAGAATTTGGCATCACCCATATGCTCATTCCACGTCTTATCGCCGAACTGGAGCGCGGTAATGTCGAGCGTGACGTCAACTTTGCTTTTGCTCCAATCGGCATCATCGAAACTAAGCATACCGGTTTTGACCCGCACTGCACCGGTTGAGTTTGAGAAGCCCAAGTGGTTGACGGTGAAATAGGTTTGCGTGTGGGCAACATCAATTTGATAGCTCATCGGAGCCGCCAACGCGCTGACGCTTGCAATAATTGTGCTTAGGAAGGTCATAAATTGGGTGGCGCGCAACATAGAAGGCTCTGCTTAGGAATAATCGAGACCGTTAAACTAGTTCATCTAATGTTTTATGCGGATGAACAATGCGGCGAGACATATTTCCCGTGTCGCCTGTGCGGCGAGACTTGTTTCCCGTGTCGCCTGTGCGTCATAGCCACAATTAAGCTTTGTTGGTGCGTGAAAACGCATACGCGCGCATACTGCCTAGGGTGCGCGATTTAAATTTTTCGCGCACGCCGATTTTTGACGATTTGGCTTTCTGAAGGGGCTAGTTGTTGGCGGCATATTTGGCTTTGAGAAAATTCGGCTTAAGATTGCAACACGTCAGTCTGATGCACTTGGTAGGGCGTCATCATGCTGCACTTTCAACATTAAATTGATCTCGTCCACCAAGCTTCCTAAGCTTTGATCACCAAAGCCCTGGTGCACGTACTTAATTTTTCCGGTGTGATCAATCAGCAGCATGTAGGGGATGCCATCAATGCCGAGCGGTTTGCTCAATCGGTAGTTGCGATCATGGGTAAGCGTTAGTCCGGTTTGAAGTAATTTTTTCGACGCTTGTACGAAAATTCGGCGTTCCTCGCCAAAATTAATCGCAACGATTTCCACGTATTGTGCTGAAATAGCTTTTCGAACTTTCGCCAATACCGAAATTTCCTGGCGGCACGGTGCACACCAGCTCGCCCAAAAAGTGGCAACGATGATTTTTCCGGTCAAATTTTCAGCACGGATTTCTTCGCCGTTTACCGTGCTGCCAAAACTGGGCGGCGAAACATCACCGGGCAATAATTTGGGTTTCGCAAATGCGGAAAATGCCAAAACACTGAGCACCGTAACAGCACAAACGCGATTTAAAAATCTTAACATTGTCGGAAACTTCCTCATTGAGCCCAATCCAACCACTTCGCCAATTGCCACCGCACCGGCTGCACGCCCTGCTTGGTGGGCGCGGAAAAAAGTTCAATTTGCGCGGTAAAACCCTGCTCTCTTAGGGCTTTTTCGACTTGCTTGAGCACATTTAAGCCCGGGCCGCGATTGAGTTTGTCGGCTTTGGTCAGCAAAATTTGCGTTTCTAATTTGCGTGCAGTCGTCCAGCTCAGCATCTGCACATCAAAAGGCGTCATCGGCAGACGAATGTCCATCATCAGCACCAAGCCACGCAGGCTGGCGCGATCACGCAGATAGCCATCGATCACACCGCGCCATTCTAGCCGCATCGCTTCGGGCACTTTGGCATAGCCATAGCCTGGCAAATCGACCAATCGGCGTTCCCGACTCACATCAAAAAACACCAAATGCTGGGTGCGGCCCGGTGTTTTACTGACCCGTGCGAGCTGCGGGTGCTCGGTTAGGGCGTTGATCGCGCTAGATTTTCCCGCATTCGATCTGCCCGCAAAGGCAATTTCTGCACCGACATCGGGCGGCAAGCCCGCTAGTGTCGGCGTGCTTTTAATAAACTGCGCTTCGCGAAAGCGCTTTTTCAGTTCGGCTTCATTGACCATAGACGTTCGGAGCTGCTAAAATTGGGGGCTGTTGAAAAGCGCTTTTCTTGTTAAAAACCTGTCTTAAATCAAACACTTAAACAGATTGAAAGGCTTTTTCGCGATCTAGACGGCGCTGCTGTATGCCGCTACTTTCGCGACGTGTTAGCGAAACCGGTTTTGCGTTAGCAAAATGTTCGTACAAAAATGAGTTTAAAGGGTTATTCATGCGTCTTTCGTTCTTAGCAGTATTTTTGGCTTTCGGTGTTCATACATCACTTCTCGCCGCTGAAGCCGCAAAAGCCCAGTTGATTGGCAACAGCGAAGCTGGGCAAACCAAAAGTGCCGCATGCGTCGCTTGCCACGGTGTAGATGGCAATAGTGTCGACCCACAATTCGCCAAAATTGCTGGGCAGCACGCGGACTATGTGGTGCGGCATTTGCACCTTTTCAAATCTGGTGAACGCGAAAACGCCATTATGGCGGCCCAAGCTTCCCTGTTGAGCGATCAAGACATGAGTGATGTTGCGGCGTATTTCGCCACCCAGAAAATCCGCGCAGGGATTACCGACGAACCGCTGGTCGCGCGCGGGCAAGCGCTCTATCGTGGAGGTAGTAGCACAGTTGGCGCTGCAGTGCCCTCTTGCATGGGTTGCCACGGCCCAAGTGGTCGCGGCAATCCGGCGGCAAAGTATCCATTGATCGCCGGGCAACACAGCGCCTACATCAAAACCCAGCTTGAGCGCTTTCGCGGCGGCATCGTGTATGGCAAAGATGACTACACAAATAAGCTGGTGATGTCGCAAGTGGCGAAAAACTTGTCGGACGCTGATATCGATGCACTCGCTAGCTATTTAGAAGGGCTGCACACCGCGCAATAGCGCGTTAACAAATAAACGCGCGTTGAATCCAAATTCGCGGCCGCGGCATCAAATTAGAACTATTGCACCGAGTGCGCGTCATGCGCCACACGTTTAACTGGAGTTGAATCCGATGAATTTGTTTTCCCGCCGCACCGCATTGGCTATTTTTGCTGGCCTGGTCATTTCTACGACATCTTTTGCGCAGGCGCTGTACCAAGAGGGCTTGCAGTACACTCGGTTGAAGCAACCCATGCCGGTGACATCAGGCGCGCAAATCGAGGTGCTAGAAGTATTCAGCTACGCCTGCCCGCACTGTGCGCACTTGGAACCAACGATGGCGACGTGGCGCGCAACGATGCCAAATACCGTTAAATTTGCGCTCTTGCCTGCAATTTTCCATGACAGTTGGGCCGCCTATGCGCGTGCTTACTACGCCGCTGAGCAGCTGAAGCTTGTTGAAAAGACTCATGGCGCGCTCTTCAAGGCGATCTATGAGCAAAATAAGCAGTTCGCCAGCGTTGACGAGATGGCAGCCTGGTTTGCCGGTTACGGCGTCACGGCTAAGCAGTTTAAAGACGCTTTTACCGCGCCGGGCATGGAAGCGAAACTGAAACGTTCTGTTGATTTAACGCCACGCTATGAAGTGGGTGGCACGCCCACACTGATCGTGGATGGCAAATACAGTTTTGACGTCACTACCGCAGGCGGTTTGGAGCGCATTTCTGGACTGCTTAATTTCCTTATTCAAAAAGCGGCGTCTGAACGCGTTGCGCTAAAAAAAGGTTAAGTCAGTATGTTTCGTTTTGCATTAACCGCGCTCGCCTTCAGCTTTAGCGCCGCTGCAGCCAGCCAGAGTTTTGTTGAAGGCGTCGACTACACGCGTTTGAAAGCGCAGCAGCCGAGCCAAGTTGCGAAAGATAAAGTTGAGATTGTCGAGCTGTTTCGCTACGGCTGCGTTCACTGCGCACATATGGATTCAGTACTGAGTGTTTGGAAAAAAACGATGCCTGCGGCGGCGGCATTTCGCAGTATTCACGTCACTTTCGGTGATCCAGGGCAGCAAAATTTGGCCCGCACGCACTTGGCATCGGTTGCACTGGGCGTGACCGACAAAATAAGTCCCGTCATGTTCAAGGACTCCCTGGTTGGCGCACAGCCGCCAACAGACTTGAACGTTATCGCGAAACTGCTGGAGCCCGTCGGCGTTAAGCCTGCGGTTTTTATCGCCACGGCGAACTCTTTTTCGGTCTCACAAAAACTCAAACAAAACGAAGCAATGATGCCGCGATATGAATTGGGCGGCACGCCGGAGTTTATTGTCGCTGGCAAATATCACGTCACCGTGTTGACTGGTAAAACGCAGGAATACACGCTCAAAACGGTGGATTTTTTGGTGGCTAAAGAGCTCATTGAGCGCGCTGCGACTAAAAAATGAGCCGGATCGACAAACCCGGCGAAGCTGTCGGTAACGCTGCGCAGCCGCAAGCATCGTCGAGACGCCCAGCGAGTTTTCATCAGCGAAACCCGGCCACTGGCGAAATTTCAAACAGAAAATTAGCGGTATTGGCAGCGGTTTTTTTTGCTGCCGTATCTGCGGCTGTTATGCTGTTGGTGTTGCGCTGAATACACTTGCAGCGTGGCGAATACTTCAGCTAGGAACGTTTCCCAGCCTTCAAAGCCGAGGTCGAAGTTTGGTTTCGATAAAACGTATAGGCCAACGTCAGTACGGTGATGTTCTTCGGCATTGCCGAATCGACAATAAAACGCACCGGCATGCGGCGTGATTCGCCCGGTTTCAGCATCTGCTCGGTAAAGCAAAAGCACTCGGTTTTATTAAAGTAAATCGACGCTTCATTCGGTGCCACGCTCGGCACTGCGTTACCAATAATGGCTTCATCGGTGTTGTTGGTAGCGACGAAGTAAGCGGTCGCCAATTCCCCTGGGTGCACGTCGATTTTCGCAAGCTCGGGCTTGAACTGCCACGCCAGTCCAGAGTTCACTGCGGCTAGGAACTCAATTTGCACTGAACGCGAGCGATCCACTGCGAGCACGGCGTTTGGATTCATGCGCCCGGTTTTGCCGTTTGCACCGGTGATTTCGCAATAAATTGAATACAGCGGAATCATCGCAAAACAAAATCCAAACGCCGCAGCACACAGCAGCAGTGTTTTTTTGACCACCGCCCGATGATCAGGTTGGTGCAGTACAACTTCGGGTATGGCAACGTTCAAAAAATTTTCATCGCTTTCAAAATAGAAATCACAAACACCGAAAACGCGAGCAATCCAAGCACTGTCGCCGTCCGGCGTGCCGTCGCCCGACGTGCGGCAACGGCCTCAGTGCTAAGTGGATCAATCATCTTATCTGGCGAACCGCTCATTGCAACATTCAATGCCCAACATCGCTGTGCGCAAGCATCCATGGCTCAATTTTCGGCGGCGTCTCAAAGCTGTGATACGGCGGTGGGGAAGCTAACGTCCATTCCAGACCACGCGCGCCTTCCCAAACTTGATTGCTGGCTTTCTCGCGTTTGCGGCTGTATGCACAGTCAAAAATTATGTACACGAATAGGAGCTGGCTCAAACCAAAGCCAAATGCGCCGATTGAGCTAATCATGTTGAAATCCGCAAACATTACGTTGTAATCGGGAATTCGACGCGGCATACCGGCTAAGCCCAAAAAGTGCTGCGGGAAAAACAACACGTTGACGAAAATCGTGCTCATCCAAAAATGCACCTTACCCAAGCCCTCG
>JANNYO010000093.1:0-14729 GCA_031410115.1 Rhodanobacteraceae bacterium
ATGCGCATCATCGTGGCATAAATCAGTGGCACCACGAACAAAAGACCTATGACTAGCGCTAGCACCCCAACAAAAACGGCGACGGTTGCCAGTAAGGCAAACACGATTATCGGCACGATATTAGCGATTACACCCTGTGCGGATTCCTTCAGCGCCGTCACGCCATCGCGACCTGCATAAACCACGCGTTGAATTGCAAACATTGCAAGAATTCCGTAGATCAAAAGTGGAAGTAAGAGCAGCAAAGAGAGAGAAATCATGCCCGCTGACATCATTAGGTACTGCGCCAGCCCGATTAGACACTGTGGCGCGGCAATGATGAGCAAATTAATAAGCGTCGGCGTATGGGTAAAGCCAGAAAACAGCTTTGCGAAATCAAATGCTTGTCGATTTGCGCTGTCACGTACGAGCAAAAACAAGCCACCCGCCAAGGGCACTGTCAACAGCGGGCCCAACAGGCCGCCTATCAGTGGCGAGGCTTTATTGAGGGCGCCTGCAATGACGACAATAATGAAAGTAGCGACTGCAAGCATGATCCAGTTGGGCTTGACGATTTCAATCGCCTGTTTGAAATACTCGGCTGGGCTGCCAGCTTCGACTGCGCGAACGCTCATACGGATTCACTCGACTTGTTGGATGGAGCGCTAAGACTACTACTCAACCCGGCGTGCGAAAAGTATAAATTTTGAAATCAATGTGGTGACGATTGACCTATGCCCAACTCAATCAAAACGCCTATGCTCGCGCGCAATTTATCGGGCAACCCTCATGTCAAATCCTTCTAATAGATTATCGGTACTGTCAAACGCAATCACACTCAGCTGCGCACTCGTCAGCAGCGCCTATGCCGTCGAAGGCATGTGGCAACCGCAGCAACTGCAGGAATTGGCCGAAGATGTGCGCGCCAAGGGACTTGAGCTAGATCCGAAAACGCTGGGGAATTTGGACGCCTTCCCGCTCAATGCGGTGGTCGGCTTAGGCTTTTGCACGGCTTCTTTCGTCAGTCCTATGGGCTTGGTCGTCACCAACCACCACTGCGCTTACGGCACGATTCAATTCAACAGCAAGCCCGAGCGTAACCTGTTGAAAGAGGGTTTTTTAGCAAAAACGATCGGCGAAGAATTGCCGGGCGAACCCACTTTGCGCGTCTATGTCACTGAATCGATCACCGATGTCAGCGCGCAAATTCGCAAAGGCTTATCCACCGACGGGCGCAAGGCCTACAACACTGTCGACGCGCGTGAAAAAGCGTTGGTCGCAGCTTGCGAAAAAGGTGGCGGCTACCGCTGTGACGTTTATGTCTTCCATGGCGGCAGTAAATATTCGCTGGTCAAGCAAATGGAAATTCGCGACGTGCGCTTAGTTTATAGCCCATCAGAAGCGCTGGGTAAGTTCGGCGGCGACACCGACAACTGGATTTGGCCGCGCCACACTGCAGACTTTAGCTTTATTCGCGCCTATGTCGGCAGCGACGGCAAGCCCGCTGATTACGCCACAAGCAATGTTCCGTATCGACCGAAATCGTATTTGAAGGTGTCTGCGAAAGGCGTTGCGGACAAAGATTTCGTCTTTATCGCAGGCTACCCGGGCCGGACAAATCGCTATCGCTTAGCCGAGGAGCTAGACGACGCGCAAAACTTCACCTATCCAACGCTGATTGATCGCTATCAAAAAGTGCTGTCCATCATTGCTGCACAAACGAGTGACCGGCCAGACGCGGCGATCAAATATGCCGCAACCGTGGCGCGCTTAAATAATGGCTTGAAGAATTTTGAAGGCAACCGCGATGGCTTTGCCAAACTGCCTGTCGTTGCGCAAAAAACCACTGAAGAGCAGGCGATCACCGCTTGGATGAAGGAAAATGCACCGCAAGGTGTGGCGGGCTATGAGGGCCTGCGCGGTCTGCTGAGCGAAGCGCGCAGCGTGCGCAATCGCGATCAAATTTTGAACCTGCTAAGTCAAAGTGGGCTTTACGCAACCGCCCGTGATATTTACCGTGCCAACATTGAGCGCGAAAAGCCCGACGCGAGTCGAGAGTATGGTTTTCAACAGCGCGACGAGATTCGCTTGGAAGGCAGTTTGCGCACCCTCGACAAACGCTGGGATCCAATCGTTGATCGCGCGCTTTCGGAATACTTATGGCGCAGCTACCAGGCCCTTCCGGCGAGCGAACGCGTCGCTGAACTTGATGCGTGGCTTGGCGACTCCGCGCAGCTGTCGGCCAAATTAGACGCACTTTTTGCCAACACAAAATTGGGCGACACCGATGCGCGTATGCGGCTTTTCAAAGCCGGACGAAAATCCCTTGATGTTTCAACCGATCCCGCCCTGCAAATGGCCGCAGCCTTTTTCCCAGCGATCCTCAAAATAGAAAATCAGAATAAAACCCGCTTAGGCAACGAATACCGTTTGCGCCCGCAGTGGATGGACGCGCGCATAAGCTATGCGGCTTCATTCGGAAAACCACTGTATCCAGATGCCAATAACAGTCTGCGCGTGACCTACGGAAATGTGATGGGCTATAGCCCGCGCGACGCGCTGAGCTACACGCCATTCACCACGCTTGAAGGCATTGTGGAAAAACACACCGGTAAAGGCGAGTTCGATGCCACGCAAAAGCAGCTTGATGCGATTAAAGCCAAGCGCTTCGGTGGCTATGCGGTAAACGCGAGCGTGCCGGTAAACTTCCTCAGCGATTTGGATATCACCGGTGGCAATTCCGGGTCCCCGACGCTGAATGGCAAAGGTGAATTGGTCGGCCTCGCTTTTGATGGTAACTACGAAGCGATCAGCTCCGGCTGGGTTTTTAACCCTAAATTGACCCGCACAATTCATGTTGATTCGCGCTATATGCTCTGGCTGATGCAAGAGGTCGACGGCGCTGACAACTTGCTCAAAGAGATGGTGATCGCTAAATAGCGCTTACTGCGTCGCGCATGACGCGTCCAACCAATGAAAAGCAGTACGGCAATTGCTGTACTGCAAATATTGGCACAAAACACTTGCGTTTAGCCAATATTGTGCACGTAGCAACAATAAATGTCAGCGTAGCCGCGCTAAAACAGGCACACTCTGCACCCTAAATTATCAAATGCCGCTCGGAAAGTTCGCTGGAAGCACATGCACGCCAACCAACTAATTTTCCATCGCGCGCGTCTATCGACACTGGAAAGGCAACAAAGTTATGAGTGATAAATTACGTACAGCGCTTGCCGCCGCAGTCGTGCGCGTACTGCGCCCGCTCGTGCGCGCGGTGTTGCGCAGCGGTATGTCGTACAAGGCGTTTAATGATCTCGTTAAATGGGTTTATGTCGACGTATCGATGAAGGAATTCACTATTCCCGGCCGTAAAAACTCGAAAAGCCGGGTCGCTGTTTTGACTGGCCTAACTCGGCGTGAAGTCGATCGTTTGGTGCGAATGTCCGAACCAAAAGAAGGTACGCCGGAGCGCTACAACCGTGCCGCTCGGGTTCTATCAGGCTGGGCTGAAGACCCGAAATTTCGCGGCACCGACGAACAGCCGGCGGTGTTGGTCATTGAAGGTGAGTCTGGATTTACCGAGTTGGTGCGCATGTATTCGGGCAATCAACCGTATCGAGCGGTGCTGGATGAGTTAATTCGTGTCGGTTCGGTTGAACGCGTTGATTCGGATCATGTGCGTTTGATTAAAGCGTATTACGAGCCAGTCAGCGGCAAGCAGGAAGAAGAGAAGCTAAATATTTTAGGGATTGCCACGGGTGATTTGCTGGAAACGATTGCCTACAACATCCGGCGTATTGATGGCCCGGCGTTCTATCAACAAGAAATCTATGAGCGCGTGCCAGTTGCGCAGTTGGAAGAAATGCGCGAAGTCATTCGCAAGCATTGCGATCAGTTTGCAGTCAAAACAGACCGCATGCTTTACACCCAACTGGGCATTGATTCAACCGCGACAGGTGCCAGCACTGACCGCCGTGCTGGCGTTGGCGTTTACTATTTTGAAGCGGATTTAGAAGAGGGCCAATAGGCCATTTGCGAGTGCGAACTTAAAACACGCGACACGGCACGCAGCTAAACCAACACGGCAGGTTTACCGAGCAAAAAACCCTGCAATTCATCGCAATCCAGCGCGCACAGCACGTCGCGCTGGGCTTGGGTTTCCACGCCTTCAGCCAGCACTTTTAAATCAAGTGCGTGCGCCATGCGAATCATCGCCTCCACCATCGCGCGGCTTTTCATGTTCTGCGCAATATCCGTGATGAAACTCCGATCAATTTTGATCCGATCAATCGGCAAGCGCTGCATATGTGAAAGCGCGGAGTAGCCGGTACCGAAATCGTCTAATGCCAAACCAATCCCCAAATCACGCAGGGCGCTCAGTACCGACACCAGTCGGCCGTCTTTGCTTGCCGCAACACTCTCCGTTATTTCTAACTCCAGCCGGGCAGCCTCAAAGCCACTTTCAGCCAGTGCGCGGCGCACATCTTCAACCATCGTCATGCGGTCTAACTGCAATGCGGACAGGTTCACCGCCAAACGCTGTGGTGCAGGCAAATTCGCGTGCGCCGCACTGAGCGCACGGCGCAGCACTAAATGACTCAATTCATGCACCAGACCAGAACTTTCCGCGATTGGAATAAAACGCTCCGGCGACACTTGGCCCAACTCAAGATCATGCCATCGCGCCAAGGCCTCGACGCCAATTTGCGTGCCAGATTTGGCGCACACAATGGGCTGAAACAGCACATCAATTTCGCCTGCGCGAATCGCGCGGCGCAAACCGCGTTCCAGCGTCACATGTTCGCGTGCGCGCAGGCTCATGGTCGGGGCAAAGAACGCATATTGATTGCGCCCGCGATCTTTCGCCCAAAACATCGCTGTATCGGCACTTTGCAGCAGCTCGATCACCTCTGTGCCATCAACTGGGGAAATTGCGACGCCGACACTCGCACTTGTTGATGCCTCGATCCGGTCGACCAAAAAGGGCCGTGAAACCCGCTCCAATATTTCACGACACACATGCGCGAGATTGACGCGATCTAGGCTCAAGTTTTCGTGCCCGACTGCGATAAATTCATCGCCGCCAACGCGTGAAACCATCGAAAAATGCGTGATGCCGCGCAGCCGCTCAGCCAGTTGCGTCAACATTGAATCGCCAAACGGATGCCCGTTTGAGTCATTCGCGCGCTTGAAGTGATCTAAATCAATGAAAAAGACGGCGACCGGCGCAATCGTCAAGCGCCGTTCGAGTGAACTAATTAGCAAGCGCCGATTCGGCAACCCGGTTAGGGGATCAAAAAACGCCATGGATTGCAGCTGCGCATTGGTATTTTGCAGCTCAGCAGTTTTTTCGCGTACACGCCGATCCAGCTCTTGATTACTGCGCGCGAGTTCACCCTGGATATCGGTAATCACGGTCAAATCCCGAATCACACCCAGCAAATAAGTTTTGCCACCCAGTTTGAGCAGCGTCTTCTTCGTCTCAATCACGCGCCGCTGTCCGTTCGGGTGCGTGTGTTGCTCCAAGTTCACGTTGCTGCCGCCGAATTGCAACACTTCGTCATCTTTCGCCCAAAACACCTGCGCCTCAGCCACCGGCGAAATATCGAAATCACTTTTGCCGATCAGCCATTGGCGTTTATGTCCGAGCAATTCGCAAAACGCTTGATTCACATAAACCCAACAGTGGTCTGCATTTTTCACGAAAACAGGGTCAGGAATAGCGTCCAAAATCAACCCAAAAGCAGCGTTTCTGGCGGCTAAGGATTGCGGACTTGGTTGGGCGGTGGCGGCGGCGCTGGGCATATTGTGAGCATGATGTGTAAACGCCTGCTGTCAACTGGTGCCGGTCAGTTCCGCATCGCTCAGCGCCGCCTAAAAAGCGAGTGTTTATTGATCGATTTGGCTAGACAAATCATTTTATTGGGCATTCTATGGCACGCTTGCGACCTAATTTTTGAGGCCTAAAGTCAATGACAGATAAAAATAGTGCGGCACATGGCATCGGCACCAAAGCGATCCACGCCGGGCAAAGCCCAGACCCAAGCACCGGCGCAATTATGACGCCGATTTACGCCACGAGTACTTACGTCCAGCAGAGCCCCGGCGTACATAAAGGCTATGAGTACAGCCGCACACAAAACCCCACTCGAAATGCCTACGAGCGGTGTATTGCGGCGCTGGAATCGGGCACTGACGGCTATGCGTTCGCTTCTGGCTTGGCCGCCGCCGCGACGGTTTTGGAAATGCTCGACAGTGGCGCGCACGTTATTGCAATGGACGATTTATACGGCGGTACCTTCCGTCTGTTTGACAAAGTTCGCAAGCGCAGCGCAGGTTTGCAGTTCAGTTTTATCGATATGACTAAGCCCGGTGCAATTGAAGCTGCCATTCAGCCGAACACCAAAATGATCTGGGTTGAAACGCCAACCAATCCAATGCTCAAACTTGTCGACTTGCGCGCGGTCGCAGCGATCGGCAAGGCACGCGGACTTATCACCGTGGTCGACAACACTTTTGCCTCACCGATTTTGCAGCGCCCACTCGAATTGGGCTGCGATATCGTGCTGCATTCAGCGACGAAATATTTGAACGGGCACTCGGACATCGTCGGCGGCGTGCTGGTGACGGCAAACGCGGATATCGCGACACAGTTAAGCTTTCTGCATAACGCCATTGGCGCGGTACAGGGACCGTTTGACAGCTTCTTAGCGCTGCGCGGACTGAAAACCCTGCACTTGCGCGTTGAACGAACGTGCCAAAACGCGTTGCACATCGCGCGCTTTCTGGAAAAGCACCCCAATGTTGAAAAAGTCATTTACCCAGGCCTGGAAAGCCACCCTCAGCATGCGTTGGCAATGGCGCAGATGTCGGGTTTCGGAGGCATTATTTCCGTTGTGGTTAAAGGCGGATTGGCAGCCGCGACTAAAATGCTGGAGCGCTGCGAGCTATTTGCACTCGCAGAAAGTTTAGGCGGCGTGGAAAGTCTGATTGAACACCCGGCAATTATGACGCACGCCTCGATTCCGCCGGAAAAACGCGCCGAACTGGGCATGAGTGACGGCCTAATTCGCCTGAGCGTCGGCGTCGAAGACGTGCGCGATTTGATCGCAGAACTATCTGCGGCGTTGGCGTGAAAACCACATCAGACATTACCCAAAAAGCGCAGGTGCGCATTCGCCCTGCGGTTGTCGCCGACGTCGCGCTTATTTTAGGATTTATTCGCGAGCTGGCCGAATATGAGAAATTACTGGATCGCGTGTCGGCGGACGAAGCCAAGCTGCGGGTCACTCTGTTCGGCGCTATACCCTGCGCCGAGGTGCTGATTGCTGAGATCGACACTGAGCAAGGCGTTCAGGCGCAAGGCTTTGCTCTGTATTTTCAAAACTACAGCACCTTCCTGGCGACGCCGGGAATTTATCTGGAGGATTTATACGTGCGTGAATCTGCGCGCGGCTTGGGCATCGGTTTGAAGCTGATAGCCAGCGTCGCCAAACGCGCGGTTGAGCTCGGCTGCGGGCGCTTTGAATGGGCGGTGCTGGATTGGAATACACCCGCGATTGATTTTTATCGTGCGCTGGGCGCCGTCGCGCAAGATGACTGGACCGTGCAGCGGCTGCACGGGCAGCCGCTGTTGGATTTGGCGGCGAGGGCGCACTCGCCGCTATTGAAAATCGGGACGACGGATTCGCATGGACAGTAGAGATTCGGCAATTGACTGCGTGAGCGGGTCAGATACGAGCGGGCATTTTGGTGACATTGGCGATCTTATTATTTATGCGTGACACTTTTTTTATGGCGGTTTTTCTGGTTTTTACCAACAGCGCGGTTGCGGCAAAAATGTCGACGCTGGTTATTCAAAGCGACACCCGCTGCGATTTTCCACGCGATCAATCTTTGCCGTCGAGGGGCTAATCACTTCGACCACGAGGCATGGGTGTGTTTCAAAATGCGTGTCGGAACTACTTTCGCAGCTCAACATCACGTCCGGGTAGTAATAAATGCGATCACCCTTGCATTTCACTTCGGCGATAAAGGTTGTGCAGGCCTTCGCTTTTTCGCGAAACGTCATTGCCACGTTAAGTGCGATCGTATTGTGCTGCTTCGATGCGCCCGCCATTGCGAATATCTGCCCGGCAGCAAATTCGTGTTTTTCCGGGCTGGATTCCTCAAAAGCTAAGTACTCAGCTTCAGTCATTTCCGGTGCTCCCGGCGCGCCTTGCATATGCGTTTAACCTCGGGCTACGCCAGAATCGAGCTTACCGCCAAATCTTGCTCTTTACAGTGCTTTCAGGGGAATCAAGGCACACTTGCGGCCATTGAAAATCGGGAGAGCGAGTATGCGCATGGACAGCAAAGATACGGCAATTGACTACATGAGCGGGCCAGATGCAAGTGGGCATTTTGGCGAATTTGGTGGCTCTTACGTGGCGGAAACGCTGATGTATCCGTTAGAGCAGTTAACCGAGGCATATTTGCGTTTGCGCGCTGATCCCGAATTTATCGCCGAACTTGACCGTGATTTAGCGGAATATGTTGGCCGCCCCAGCCCGATTTACCACGCTGAGCGGCTGAGTCGGCATTTGGGTGGCGCGCAAATTTTGTTGAAGCGTGAGGATTTGAATCACACCGGCGCGCACAAGATCAACAACACCGTCGGCCAAGCCCTGGTGGCAAAGCACATGGGTAAAAAGCGCATCATCGCCGAAACCGGCGCCGGCCAACACGGTGTTGCCAGCGCCACGGTTGCCGCACGTATGGGCGCTGAGTGCGTGGTCTATATGGGTTCGGTCGATATCGCACGGCAGCAGCCCAACGAGTTTCGCATGAAGCTTTTGGGTGCCACGGTCAAGCCGGTGGAAAGCGGCAGTAAGACTTTGAAAGACGCGCTCAATGAAGCGTTGCGCGATTGGGTGACGAACGTTGGTGACACTTTTTACATGATCGGTACCGTCGCCGGGCCGCACCCCTATCCGATGATGGTACGTGATTTCAATGCCGTGGTTGGGCGCGAAGCGCGCGCACAAATGCTGTCGCGTTATGGTCGTTTGCCAGACGAAATCGCCGCTTGCGTGGGTGGCGGCAGTAACGCGATTGGTATTTTCCACCCGTTTTTGAACGATATTGACGTCAAGCTCATTGGCGTTGAAGCCGCTGGACGTGGCCTTAATACCGCTGAGCACGCCGCCAGTATTAGCCGCGGTGTGCCCGGCGTTTTGCATGGCAACAAAACTTATTTGTTGACCGACAAACACGGGCAAATCACTGAAACGCATTCGGTCAGCGCCGGTTTGGACTACCCAGGCGTTGGTCCTGAACATGCGTGGTTGAGTGATTTGGGCCGGGCGCAGTATGTCGGCGCCACCGACGATGAAGCCTTAGCCGCGTTTCACCTATTGGCGCGGCAAGAGGGCATTTTGGCCGCCCTGGAAAGCGCGCACGCGCTGGCGTACGCCGTCAAACGCGCGAAAGAATTGCCCAAAGACGCGCTAATTCTGGTGAATTTATCCGGCCGCGGCGACAAAGATCTGAATACGTTGATCGAGGTTTCTGGACTGTAGAGCTTGTCGAGTTGCTGGATTGGAGGAACGCGAGGGTAGCTAACGACTACTGCATAAAGAGCAACGATTTCATCGCGCTTTGATCGCCGGTGATGTGGCTGCGGCGCCACAAAAGCAAAAAACGGCGCGAAAATCGCGCCGTTTGGTTGAGCCGAGAAAATCCCTAGTTCTGATTTGGCGTATTTTCGGCGAAGTATTCGTGGCTATCGGCGTTGCCAGCGGCGCGGTTCGGGTCATTGATCGCGAGCGCTTTTGCCGCGGTTTGCGAGTAGGCAAAATCGCTGGTGGCGGCGACCACTGTGAAGTGCGAGGCTTCGTGCACGATCGTGCCGGCGCGGCTGTCGGTGCCGGTGTTGGCGGCATTCCAAAAGGCGTTGCAGGTGTAAATGCGATACGGTGAATTGGCATACACGAAGGCAAAGGTGCTGCTGCTTGAGCACTGGGCACTGCCGCATTCAAACACAACCTGTTTGGTGTTGAGTGCGCTGAAAATGTTGTTGTAGTGGGTTTTGACGCGATCGTAGCGCTGGGCATCGGTGGTTGCACCAAACCAAGTTTTATAGCGCGTGGTTTTGCTGTTGGCGGCAAAGTAATTTTTGGCGGTGTCGCTGTAAATCCGCGCGCTGGTAAACGCGGTATTGAGCGCAGTTTTTTGGCTGGTCGAGCAATTGGTGAACTGCAGCGCTAACGCTTTTGCTGCCACCGCCGGTTGCGTAACGACTTCCGGGATTGCCCCAGAAACATCCATAAACACGATGTCGCTGGCGCGCTTGCTTTTCGCAACAGCGCCTTTCGTGCTCAGATCAATCGCGCCGCTCAGCGTTTGCGCGAAGCGCGCGCTATAAACGCCATCAACATTGAATGCGTAACTTACGGATAAATCCAAAGTGGTGCGCTTGACCTCATAGGCTTCCATCGTGAAATAGTCATCCGCTGCAGGCAGCCCACGTTTAACCAACATGCCACGATACGGTGCCGCTTGGCCTTTAACTTCAATGCTAAACAAGTCCGCTTGCACGCCATAAAAGGGCGTTTGCGCTTTCAACACGGCCACCGGATGGGCTGAATTATTGACCATCATAAACTCAACAACCGTGGTGGCAGTGGGTGCTTGCTTGTCTTTTGCTGATGACAAACGTACGTCTAATTGGGCATGTGCAGAAATTGCGAAACTAGCCAAAACCAATGCTGCGATAGACTGACGAATCATGTTCGAGCTCCAAGTGGTATTTTAAATGATGGTTAGGAAACGACTTTCGTGGACGTTTATTTGCCAAGGCAAAAAGCACCTAAGCAACGTTGTGATGTCGTGCTAATACATTAGTTTGTTGAAGGTCCGTGGTCTTGCAAAATCAAGACGCGTCGTTACAAAATATTTCTTGCAACTAGGAAAGCTGATGCACGAGTTGGATCAAACCGTTCCGCTAACTTCGATCGACCCGCGTATGCGCTACTTCTTTGCGCTTAGCGCGCTAATTTTGGCGCTCGCGCCGCTGCTTCCGTTGCTGATTTGGATAAAAAAAACGGGCTTTGGTGTCTGGTTAGTACCGGTGTATTTGGCGCTAGCCGCAGTGTTGGCCTACCGCTATGGCAAGGCTGCGCACGCGCGATTTGGCTATGGCTTAGTCGACGATGGCTTGTGGTTACAAACTGGCGTGGCCTGGCGCAAAGCTATTTTTGTGCCGCGCGAACGCATCCAGCACACAGAAGTTAGCCATGGGCCGTTGGACCGCCATTTGGGCTTGGCCAAACTTGTCGTGCATACCGCTGGCATTCGCGCGACGCATTTGACGGTGCCTGGGCTAACCGAAGCCATCGCGAATCACCTGCGCGATGTGTTGCTGCATCGGGAGGTTGGTTGCCGTGATGCGGATCTGTCCAACCGCACGGCGGATGAGTCTCGCCGATCAGGCGACACGGCAGATGAGTCTCGCCGATCAGGCGACACGGCAGATGAGTCGCCATGAGTGCTGCACCCGAACCACGAAATACCAATACCGGTGAAACCCTGCATGCGTTAAGTTGGCTGTTCGTGTTGATCGCCCAGTTGCTCAATTTGATTGGCCCAATTTTGCTGGTACTGGTGGCCGGGCGGATGCGCAAGGACGACGGTTGGCAGGCAATGGTTGCCCTGATCGCGGCGCTAGTATTGTCGGCTTATTCGCTGTTTTACACGCGAACATTTCGCTTTTGGGTCACAGCCGATGAGCTGATCATCAAGGAAGGTTTATTCAACCGCACCCTGCGGCATGTGCCGTTCGCGCGCATCCAAAACGTTGCGTTCCGACAAACCCTGCTGCACCGAATTTTCGGCGTTGTTGAGCTGAATTTGGAATCTGGTGCAGGCACCAAACCCGAAGCTAAAATGACGGTGTTGCCGTTGCTGCGTGCGCGGCTATTGCAGCAACAAATTCGCGGCGCAGTGGTGCAGATGCCGCTAGATGACCCAGCGCAGCCGAGCGCCGCAATAAGCCCGACCGAGGTATTAGTGCATCAGGTTTCGACTGCGGAGTTGCTGCGCTTGGGCTTGATTAGCAATCGGGGCATGGTATTAGTTGGCAGTGCATTCTATTTTTTAAGCCAATCAAATCTGATTCCATCTGGGCGCGATGCGCGCGGACACAGCTTATTCAACACCATAAGTCACTGGCTGCGCGACAGTGTCGGTGTGGCGCATGGGCCGCTGTTTTGGGCGGCGATGATCGCGCTTTGGTTTGTGATGATCGTGTTGGTTGTGCGGGTGGCGTCGATGCTGTTGGCGGTTATTACTTTTCACGATTTCAAACTTTATGTGACGAGCGCGCCAGTCTCAGCTTTCGGACACGGCCAACAATTACGCGTAGAACATGGCTTAAGCACACGCCAGGGCGGTTCAACGTCGGCGCATCGAATTGTCTGTTTATTGCTGCGCGATGGATTGCTGTATCGCTGGTTCAAACGCCAAAGCGTGGAGGTGGTTTTGCCGGGTAACAGCCATGATGATGGCAGTAAAAATGCGCGCGGCATGCGCTATTTGAGCCCAATTTCCCGACCGGATGTGGCGAATGATTTGATTGAACTCGCCTCGGGAATATCGTTTAAACAATTGGTTTTAAACCCACTGCACGTGCGCGCATGGAGGCGCATGGTGAAATGGCCGTTGCTAATCGTTGGGGTGCAAGTGCTTGCATTGATTGTGTTTTTGGCAACGCATCAGCACGTCAGTGCAGCACTTATGATGTTGTGCTTTTATGTCGGCTTTAGCTTTTGGATGGTACGTTGCTATCAGCGCAGCGCGGCGGTGTCTGGCTACCAACTAACGCCCACACATTGCATTATTCGGGCCGGTTATTTTAGCCAATGCACCCATATTTTGCCGCGTCGAGAAGTGCAAAGCGTGACGTTGAGCCAGTCGCCGTTTGATCGTCGTAGCCACATGGCAACCGTTGCAATCGATCTATGCGCCGGTTCCGCTTTTGAAACCCCGCACGCCGCGGTGCACTATCTGGCGATCAAAGATGCGCGGAAACTGGCAGCGAGTTTGCGTTTGAAAACGTTCTGAGTTCAGTCGCCGATGACAACTGGGACGCCAGAAACGCCTCTAGGTTTTCCCCACCAATTTCTGCGCTTTTCCCCGATACGCGCCATAGATGCGATCTGCGAGATCCCGGTTGATGCCACTGACAGTCATCAGCTCCTCAACGCCGGCTTTGGCGACACCGCGCAGGCCACCGAAGGCTTTCAAAATCGCGCGACGCCGGGTAGGACCGATGCCATCGATGTCTTCTAACACCGATTTTTCCCGCGTTTTTGCGCGCGCTTTGCGGTGCCCGGTGATGGCGAAACGGTGTGCTTCATCGCGCACATGCTGGATTAAATGACCGCCCAGCGAATCGGGCCCGGGCCAGACTTCGCGCATATCAGCGCCAATATAAAGCGTCTCAAAGCCGCTTTTGCGCGCCGGGCCTTTGGCAACACCCACCATCACCGGCAGCGGCGAAATCGCCAGTGCATGCAATACCTCAATCGCCTGTTTGAGCTGCCCCTTGCCACCATCAATCAGTAGCAAATCTGGTAATTTTTCCGTGCCCTCAGCGATGCGTTTGTAGCGCCGTGTTAGCGCCTGATGCATGGCGGCATAGTCATCACCGGGTGCAATACCGCTGATATTGAAGCGGCGGTAGTCGGTTTTTAACGGCCCAGCCTCGTTGAATACCACACACGATGCGATCGTCGATTCCCCCATTGTGTGGCTGATGTCAAAACACTCAATGCGTTTGGGTGGCTCAGCTAAATCGAGAAGCTCGCGCAGAGCTTCAAACCGCTTTGCTAGCGTCGCTTTCGCCGCCAACTCGCTAACCAGGGCGCTGGCAACCGTGCGCGTTGCCATCGCGACTAATTGCGCGCGTTCGGCGCGTGGGTTTGGCACCAATTTGACTTTGTGTCCACAGGCATCGGTTAGCGCGCTGCCAATGGCATCTGCATCATCTAGCGCACGGTCTAACAGCAGCTCATCGGGTGCTGGGTGCTCGGTGTAAAACTGCATTAAAAAACTTGCCAAGACTTCGGCTTCATCTGCTTCTGTGGGCAATTTTGGAAAGAAGCTTTTGCTGCCCAAATTCAAGCCGTTGCGGAAAAATAGCACCACAATTGCTGCCATGCCTTGATCAATTTTGATCGCGACGGCGTCCAAGTCGCCACGTTCGCCGGCGATGAAATGATTCGCCGTGACCCGCCGCAGTGCCGCGATTTGATCGCGAAACCGCGCCGCTTTCTCAAACGCGAGATCGCGCGCAGCTTGCTCCATTTCACTGCCAATATCGTTGATGATTTGCTGGCTTTTGCCGGTCAAAAATAGCTCGACATTCTTCACCTGTGCAGCGTAGACGTCTGCCTCAATTAGCCCCACACACGGGGCCGAGCAACGCTTGATTTGATGCTGCAAACACGGGCGCGTGCGGTGCGCAAAAATACTGTCTTCACAGGTGCGCAGTAAAAATAGTTTTTGTAAGCTTTCTACCGTTTCCTTCACTGCCCACGCGGACGGGAATGGCCCATACAGTTTCCCCGCAACTTCTTTTGAGCCACGATAATAGGCAACGCGCGGAAACTGATCTTGCGTGGTGACGCGCACATATGGGTAACTTTTGTCGTCGCGCAGATCAATATTGAAACGCGGCTTGAGCGACTTGATCAGCTGCGCTTCCAGCA
>JANNYO010000094.1:0-6306 GCA_031410115.1 Rhodanobacteraceae bacterium
GTACCGTACGTTTCGCGCCGGAGAGAGCCTGTCATACCCGGCTATACCATGTCGTTTTGCCGCCGCCGTGCTGGGCAAGATGGCTAGCTGTTACCAGCTCTCATGCCGTCATGAGCAAACTAAAAGCCAGCGCTTTTGAGGTCGCTGGCTTTTACTGGGCGAAAAGCGCATGTCCTTTGCTGTTACGCAGATGACCTGGGAAGAAAAAATTGCCGCCATTGAACGCATGTGGGTGCGCGATGCAGCCCTGAAACGCGCACGCGAACTGCGCGTGGATTCAAACGACCGATGAGAAATGCAGTCGCTTCAAGCGGCAATCCTCGCACGCGCCAACTGATTTGCGTATGCGATAGCATCCGAGATCGAGAATCTTAGCGAAGGCGAAGATTGACACGACATCCGCAGTCCACGCGTTTGAGGCATCTGGGCTCATGTGAACCACCAGATGCAGGTGATTGCTCATCACCTCTGTGGCATTAGCCAAGCGAAACTGTAAATGGCAGCGCTTGTCTAGCCCGCCTTTTGGGCGAAGTAAGCAAATCACCTCTAACGACAAACTCTTTGGAATCGTTGATCATCAACCTTTAGGTTTGCAGCACGTACCACGCTTGCAGGCAAGGTGACTTGATGCTTAGGGCGCATTCGAATTTCTTGGATATGAGCTCGCGAAAAGTTGGATATCCTAGTCTTACTCCAACAGTTGGCGAATTTTTGTTTGTCGCCCAACGTCCCATTGCAAGTCCAAATTTCCGCTCAGCCGCTGATCCAAACGCTGCTGATGTTTAGTGACGCGCCCATGCACGCGTTTACGCCACAGGCGAAAGCTAGATGCTTTTAGCTCGCGGCGCATTAGCGCAATCACATCACTCTCGCTAAAACCCGTGAGCGTGCGAATTTCATCAAACGTGGTGCGATCTTCCCAAGCCATGCGAATAATGTTGGCGCTTTGCTCGGCGGTTAACGTGCTCAATTTGTTCATGCGCGCGCCAGCTTTTCACCAGACTGGGCGGCGATCCATGCGGTCAAAACGGCACTGGCATAGGGCAAGGCTTGTGCGGTCAAAATCGCTAGCCACAGCTGCACTTCGGGGGCAAAGCCGCCCAGCACTGCGCACACGCCGATCATCGCGGCAATCAGCAAAATCAATAGGATGCTTTCTTCGCGCACGGCGGTAAACGCATTTGGCTTGCGCCGCAGACGCCGACTTTTTGCGGTGCGCTCGAACGGGTGGGTGTTGCTGACTAAGCCTTTCAAAATGCCGCGCGCAATCGCGTGGCTGAGCGCCATCGACGCGAGCGAGGCGTACAAACAGTCCTTCCACGTGCACGGAACCCGCACGCGATACAGCACCACGCCAAACAGTGCTTTCATGACGCAAAAGCCCAGCACCGGGATCAAAAATAGCTCTAATGGCATGGCAAACAGTTCGCGATCAATCAGCATACCCAAGGTCCAGGCCAGGGCCATGAGGGTAAACAACAAATGCAGCGCGTCGGCAAACCAGCCGAACCAGCCGGTCAAAAAGTGATAGCGCTGGCCGCCGTCTAAACCCACGTCACCTACCTTTCGATGCAGCATTTTGCCTATGTGCGCTTTCAAAATTTGCATCGCGCCGAATGCCCAGCGGAAACGCTGGCTCTTGTAGGCGGTGAAATCTGCCGGCGTCAGGCCGCGGCCCATAATTTCATCGACGTAATTAGTTTGGTAGCCCGCATTCATTAGCTTCAAGCCTAGCTCGGCGTCCTCGCAAATACACCACTCCGCCCAGCCGCCGACTTCGCGCAGCGCGCTGGCACGCACCATCGTCATCGTGCCATGTTGAATGATCGCGTTGCGCTCGTTGCGGTGATGCATACCAATGCGGAAAAAGCCGTCGTACTCAAAATTACACATGCGTCGAAACGCGTTGTCTTCAAATTCGCGGTGCGCCTGTGGGCACTGTACGATCGCGACTTTGGCATCACTAAAATAGCTGACTAAGCCTTTCAGCCAATCGGCACGTACGGCGTAATCGCTGTCAACCACAGCCACAATTTTCGCGTTTGGATCGGTCTGCTCGAGCGCAAAGTTCAGCGCGCCGGCTTTGTAACCGGGCCAAGGGCGCAGGTGATAAAACTTAAAGCGCGCGCCGAGCTTTTCGCAGTGCGCCTGCACCGGCAGCCAGATGTCATCTTTCTCGGTATTGTTATCAAGCACCAGCACTTCAAAGTTTTGATAGTCCAGTGCGGCAATCGAATCCAGCGTCAAAATCACCATATCTGGCGGTTCGTTGTGGCAGGGCAGATGGATCGACACCATTGGCTCTGGCGCGTCCTTTGCCAGTGGTTGCAGATCAAAGCGGCGCAGCCAGTGCTTTTGCGCCACCGCTTCGGTGAACTCAAATCCAGCGATCAGCAAAATCGCAATGATGGCAATTTGCGCAGGCAGCAGCAGCAAAAACATAGTCCAGTCCAACCAGCCCAGATAGAAACTGCTGGGCACACCGATCAGCCAAACCAAAAGTGCGGTGCTGGATTGAATCAGCGATGCGAAAAAAAATCGCCCCCACCATTTAAAACGGCCGAAGCGACGCGCGAACCATATGATCGGCAACACCGCGAGCGCGGCGGCGATCAACGCTTTCAGCAGCCAATTTGGATCCTCTTGCACCGGGCCCGTCAGTGCCCATTTTTGCCTGCGGCTGGCATCGAACATGCCCCAATACGCGCCGACTCGGCCTTCGTTCATTTTCCAGGGCTGATCGATCGCCTCCATCAAATAATAGTCGATGCCCAGCGCTTTGGCGCGGTTGGCAAACTGGCGCACAAAACGCGCTTGCGTGGCAACAGAGGGCTCACCGTTTTGAAAGCGCTCGCCCGCGCTGGGCCAACCGACCTCGCCAACGACGATCAGCTTATTGGGAAACTTGGCGCGTATTTCGCCCAATCGGTCCAGCGCACGGGCCAGGGCATATTTGCGATTCACGCCTTCCCAGTAGGGCAAAAGGTGCACCGCGATATAGTCCACGTGCTTGCTAAGTTCCGGCGCCCCGAGCCAAAAATCCCAATTTTCCGCCGTCGAAACCGGCACGTCTAATTTGCCGCGCGCCTCGTCCAAATAAATCGCCATTTGCGCGATGCTGACGTCACCACGCAAAATCGCTTCGTTGCCCACAATCACGCGATCAATATTTGGATAGCGCAGCACGCCGGCGTAAAGCGCATCCAACTCCAGGCGATTTCCCGCCAAATTGCCATTAATCCAGGCGCCCGCATTCACTTTTAAACCAAATTCCGCAGCCAACCCCGGCACATTGGGTAGGTCGCGGCTGCTGTAGGTGCGAATCGAGTGGGTGAAGGGCGCCAGCAATTTTAAGTCGCTGCGTATTTGCTCGGCGCTTGGAAAATGCCCAGTTAATGGGCTCTGGTCACGCTGAAATGGCGCATACGCCATCCCAGACAGCTTGCCCTCGGATACCGCTTCAAAGTCACGCGGGCGATGCACCACGCTCCACAGCAACACATTTAGGCCGCACACGATTGCGGTTAGGCTCAAAACCTTCCACCATGCGGCGAAAATTTGCGGTTTAACGTGCATGTAGCCTCCAAGGGTGGCGCTACGGCGTGCGAAGTTGAATTCGCACGCTGCGGTATCGATTGCCTACGGAATAGCTGCCAAAGCCGCGTCTTCTTCGACTGACTTGACCAAATCTTGTTTGCTCAGGCCTAGCCAAAGCAGCAGTGGGCAAGCGAAGAAAATCGATGACAAAGTACCAATCACGATACCTAAAATTTGCGCTAACGCCATGCCTTTGAGCGACGCGCCACCGAAGAAATACAGCGCTAATACCGTTAGCAAAGCAACAAACGAAGTGATGATCGTGCGCGACAGAGTTTCGTTGACCGAGCGATTTAAGACTTCTGCCGGCGTGGCTTTGTGCATGCTGCGGAAATTCTCCCGGACGCGATCAAACACCACAATCGTATCGTTGATCGAATAGCCCATCACCGACAATATCCCGGCGAACACGACGACGTCGAACTCGATGTGGAAGAGCGCGAAAAAGCCGGTTACCACCATCACGTCGTGCAGAGTCGTCATAATTGCCGCAACCGCAAACTTCCACTCAAAACGTAGGCTGATATACATCAAAAAAAACAGCGCTACGAACAAAATCGCGATCACACAGTTTTCCACAATTTCGCCGCCCACTTGCGGCCCGACGGAATCACTGCGTTCGATCTTGGCGGGGTTTTGTGCCGTTTGCACGATGGTCAGCACGCGCTGACTGGTGGCGGCATCGTTTTCGTTATGTTCTGCGCGCAGACGAATCATTTGTTTGGTTTGCGTGCCAAGCGCCTGCACCACCGCGCCGGCCATGCCAGCTTTCTCAAGCTGCACGCGCAGCGCTTCTGAATCCGCAGGTTTTTCAAAGCTGAGCTCGACCATTGAACCGCCGGTAAAATCCAGCGCCAAATTAAGGCCACGCCCGAAGAATGCCACAATTGCCAGCACCAACAGAGCGAGGGAAATTGCGATGGAAATGCGCCGTAAGCGCATGAAGTCAAAGTTTGTATTCGGGCGAATCAGTTCCATGATGAGTCCTTAAATCGCAAGAGAAGTGAGCTTGCGCCCGCTATAAATTAGTGCCGCGATGCCTTTGGAAAGGCTAACGGCGGTATAAATCGAGGTCAAAATCCCCAGGCACAGCGTAATTGCGAAGCCTTGAATTGGGCCGGAGCCAAATGCCAGCAACGCAACACCACCCAAAAGTGCGGTGACGTTGGCATCCCAAATCGTGCCGCTGGCTTTGTCATAGCCAATATCAATCGCTTGCAGCGGGCTCATGCCCCGGCGCAGCTCTTCGCGAATACGCTCGTTGATCAGCACATTGGCATCCACCGACATACCAATCGTGAGTGCCAAACCGGCTAAGCCGGGTAGCGTCAGGGTCGAGCCCATTAGCGACATGAGTGCGACGACCATCAGCAAGTTCACGATCAGCGCCACGCCGGTGATTAGGCCGAACGTTTTGTAGTAAATGCCGAAAAATATCAATACGAAAATAAAGGAAAAGCTAACTGCCAACAGGCCGGCGCGAATATTTTCTTTGCCTAAGCTTGGGCCAATCACGCGTTCCTGCGCAAATTTCATTGGCGCGGCGAGCGAGCCAGATTTGAGCGAGGTCGCCAAGTCTTTCGCTTCATCCAAGCCCAAACCAGTGGTGCGGAAATTGCGGCCAAACGCTTGCTGGATATTCGGCGCGCTGATGACTTTTTTCTTCTGGATGAATTCGGTTTTTTCGACACCATTCTCCGTGGTTGTCACAGGCACATTTTCGTCATACACCACTGCCATGCGCTTTTGTACGTTTTTGGTGGTGAAATCCAACATGCGATCACCCGCTGCCGCGGTCAGCGTTACCGATACTTCTGGCTCGCCATTTTGACTGTCTAAGCCGACCGCAGCGCTCGTTAGTTCACCGCCCGAGGCAATCACGGTTTTTTTCAATAATATTGGGCTGCCATCTTCCATGTAGAACAGCATCGATTCCGGCGGCACGTTTTTACTGACGGCAATTTCGGCGACACGAATGTTGTTGGTTTCATCGACTGCGCGATATTCCAATGACGCAGTTGCACCGATAATTTTCTTCGCCGCAGCGGTATCCTGCACGCCTGGCAGCTGCACCACGATGCGGCTTTGGCCCTGGCGTTGCACCACAGGCTCTGCCAACGCGCCTAAGCGATCGCGCAATGTGGTGGTGTTTTGATTGACCGCTTGATCCAACGCATCGCTCAACACTTTGGGCAAAATCGTTAGCGTTAGGGTCGTGCCAACACCGGCTGCAATGGTTACTTCTGGAATCATTTTGCCGATTTCGACACGTGCTTTGTCGGCTTCAGCGGGCGTGGTGAAGCTTGCAATCAGGTTGTCTCCTTCGCGCACGATGCCGGTGTAGGCAATCGCTGCATCGCCGCGAAAGCGCGTGTACATCGCATCAATCAAGCGGCGATCAAGCGCATCGCGCGTGGTTTTTTCATCAACTTCCAGTAGAAAGTGCACGCCGCCCTGTAAATCTAGACCCAGCGACATCGCCCGACCTTTGATCGCCTGCAGCCAAGCAGGCACAGTGGATGCCAAATTCAGCGAGGCGTTGTACTTGCCTTTCAACGCCGGGTCTTCACGCAGCCGATCTGCGGCTTTCAACTGCGCCTCGACGTCGCCAAAGCGCGCAATTACGCGGCCATTTTTAAACACGACGCCCAGTGTCGGAATTGTTTCGCCGGCTTTGCCAATCAAAACCGCCTCGACAATGCCTTTGAC
>JANNYO010000095.1:0-3762 GCA_031410115.1 Rhodanobacteraceae bacterium
AGCCGTCGGCGCATTGCCGGCTAGTCTGTAGATTTAAAATGTAGCAAAAGAAAAGCGGCTCTCGGGCCGTTTTTTTTGCTCGCTTATTTACCGTATCGCCTATCGTGGAGACATATTTACCGTGTCGCCTGCGGCAAGAGCGACAAGGCAAATGAGGTGACTATCGAAACATACGTACCGGTAAACCCAATCTTCCGGCAGTTTCGCGCACCTGCCCGTGCGTAATTGCTACCGCCAGTGCATCGGCGGCGTCGGGTGCCAACTGGGCGCTGATGTTGAGCAGCACGCCGACCATGTATTGCACTTGGGTCTTATCCGCACCGCCGCCGCCGACGACAGCCTTTTTGATCTCACGCGGCGCGTATTGCTGTACGGGTAATCCGGCGTTGACGGCGGCACAAATCGCCGCGCCCCGGGCTTGCCCAAGCTTGAGCGCTGAGGACGGATTCTTGCTTAAAAATACCGACTCTATGCCGCATTCTTCCGGCGCGAAGCGCTGGATAACCGATGTGATGCCGTCAAAAATATCTTTTAGACGCGTCGGAAAATCTTCATCAAAGGTGCTGACCACCTCATGGTGGATGTGTTTAAAACTGCTGATGCGCACATCAATAATGCCCACACCGGTGCGGCGAGAGCCTGGATCAATGCCGATGATTCTTGTGGTTTTCAACGTCATGCCAATTAAAAAATGATCGCGATGCTAACCGACTCCCGTGGCGAAGCCGGAAAAACCGACTATTTCGCCCGATGTTTCCTGATTAGCGCCGCATCTGAGTAAGTGATTCGCAACATTGCGCGAAGGCCGGGGGATCCAATAGTACCGACGGTAAGAAGTTGACCTACGATGCGTCGCCCAGATGCGAAACCATGCTTGTGTATTTCGATTACAATTTAGTTTCATTCAATATGCTGAAGGAACATTATGGCTATTTTCTCGAAATTGTTTGCCGTTGCTGTTGCTGCGCTAGCTTTGAGCGTTAGTGCACAGGCGCAAACCTTCAATATCAGCGCTGTGAATGCGCAGAACTACACCATCAACGGTGAACTTGATCCCACGCTCACGCTCATTCGTGGGCAAACATATCTGTTTCAGTTCGTCAATTTAGCTTCAGTGCACCCGTTTTGGATCAAAACCATCGCAAGTGCGGGTACTGCAAACGGTTACAGCGATGGTTTGACCAGTGACGCCGCGGGCGGTGCCGTGCAGGGGCAATCGGGCAACGTGCTGCTGACGTTTGTGGTGCCGCAATCGGCGCCCAATACGCTGTTTTATAACTGTCAAAATCACACTGCGATGACCGCCCCCATCAATATTGTTAACGAGGTAATTTTCGCAGCTGGCTTTGAATAAGAATGCTGCGGCACGTTGTTACGGTGCAATCTGTGGCGTTTCGTTCGTGCATGGTTTACTTAGGCTATGACAATCTCTATTGACGCCCAATCGGCACCCATACTTGAGGTGCGCGCTTTGAATAAGCAGCTACCTTTTTCCGGCAAGGCGTTGCATATTTTGCACGACATCAGTTTTGCCATTGATGCCGGTGAGAGTCTAGCGATCATTGGCAGCTCAGGCTCGGGCAAGTCCACGCTTTTAGCGCTGTTGGCGGGGTTGGATGTTGCAAGCTCAGGCGAGGTGTTGATGATGGGCCATGCGCTGTCGGGCTTAAACGAAGATCAGCGTGCGGCGCTGCGGGCGCGCCATGTGGGCTTTGTGTTTCAGCAGTTTCAGCTGCTCAGTGCGCTGACCGCACTCGAACAAGTGCTATTGCCCATGGAGCTAATCGGCGCGCCGAACGCGCGCAATAGGGCGCTGGCCATGCTGGCACGCGTGGGTCTTTCGGATCGCCTGTTGCACTATCCAAAACAACTTTCCGGTGGCGAACAGCAGCGGGTCGCGCTGGCGCGTGCATTTGTGACAGAGCCGAAAATATTGTTCGCCGATGAACCCACCGGCAGTTTAGATTCCGAGACCGGGCAGGCGATTAGTACGCTGATGTTTGAGATGAATGCGAGTGCTGGTACAACGCTAATTTTAGTCACGCACGAAGCGCGATTGGCAGCGCGCTGTACGCGCCAAATTCGTCTGCACGCTGGGCGTATTCAGTGAGCGAAAGCTTGGGCATGCTGCGCCTGGGCATACGCCAGTTTTGGCGCGAGCTGATTGCTGGTCAACTCAAATTGCTGCTGGCGAGTGTTGGCATCGCGGTATTTGCCATCACTGCAGTGGCGAGTTTGAGCGAGCGCGTGCGCGGTGCGATGACGCAACAGGCCGGCGCATTATTGGGTGGGGATGTGGTGTTGCGCTCGGACGTGCGGCCCGACGCCAGCAGTGAACAGCGCTTCTTGGATGCGAAACTACGACTCGCGCGCACTGCTGAGTTTCCGTCAATGGTGCAGACGCAGGCGGTGCCAGAATTGGGCGGTAAAATCGCGCGTCCGCCCCGTTTCAAATTGGTGCAAATCAAAGCCGCCAGCCAAAATTATCCGCTGCGCGGAGCCTATCGCTTGCGCGTTGCCAGCGCATCCGGCGAGCTGCAACGCACCGTGTCAGGCGGCGCGCCGCGCGGTGAAGTGTGGGTCGCCAATCGCCTGCGGGCCGAGCTTGCTCTGGATTTTGGCATCTTACTGAATGTGGGTGATTTGGCATTAACCGTCAGCGGTTTTATCGTGCAAGAGCCCGATGCGGGCTTTGATTTGGCCGCCATCGCACCCCGAGTGGTGATTCATGAGGCTGACCTCGCCGCCACAGGCCTGGATCAGCTTGGCGCGCGCATTCAATTTCGCCTGGTTGGCATTGGTGCGCCTAGCGATGTGCAAGCGTTTGCGCGTGACAAAAGCTGGCTTACGCGTGGGCAGTCACTGATCACCGTGCGCAGCGCCAATTCCGCCGTGCAGCAGGGCATGGCACGTGCGCAGCAATTTTTTGGTTTGACCTTGCTCGCGGCGCTGGTGCTATCCGCTGTCGCCCTCGCACTTTGCAGCTGGCGCTATGCGCAAACCCAGCTGGATGGGTTTGCCGTGCTGCGCACTTTGGGTGCCAGTACGCGGATGATTTCAATTGTGCTGGCGGTAAAGATTTTATCTGCGGGCCTATTGTCGGCAACGCTTGGCATCCTATTGGCAGAAGGCGTACAGCGCGTTTTGGCGCGCCTGGTGCAACAGCAGTTTGCGCAGGTTTTGCCAGCAGCTGGGCAAAGCAGTTGGGGCATCGCTTTTGCAGTGGCGGCAATCATGTTGATTGGCTTTAGCGCACCGATGCTGCTGAGCGTGCGCAATGTGCCGGCGGTGCGGGTGATTTCGCGCGTGAGCGCGCCGCAAAGCCCGGGTGCTGTGCTCATCGCGAGCGCTGGAGTTGCGGCCTTTTTTGCACTCGGTTTGGTCGTGGTGGGGAATCTGCGCTTAACGTTAATTGTCCTCGGTGGTTTGGCTGCAGCGCTGCTTTTATTGGCGGCAGTGGCGTATGCCAGCATTCAATTGCTCGGGCGCCTGCGTGCCCGCCTGCCGAGAAATTTACGCCTGCAAACGGCGGGACTGGTGCGTCGGTTGCGGGTCAATACGCTGGCAATTGCAGCGATCGGCTTGAGCGCGACGGCGCTAATTTTGCTCGCCCTGTTGCGCACAGATTTGCTCGATCAATGGCGAAATTCACTGCCACCCGACGCGCCGAATCGTTTCGTGATCAATCTGCAGGACGATCAGCTGGCGGATTTTCGCGCGGCGATGGAAGGCATGCAAATTAACGATCTGACGCTTTGGCCG
>JANNYO010000096.1:0-4275 GCA_031410115.1 Rhodanobacteraceae bacterium
CCACAAATTCCCATACAAATCCTTAAATACCGCTACCTTGCCATAGCTTTCCTGCTGGGGTGCACGCACAAATTCGACGCCGCGTGCGCTGTACAGCTCAAAATCGCGGCGAAAGTCGTCGGTGTAGAGAAACAAAAACACACGCCCGCCGCTTTGATTGCCAACGAATTGCGCCTGTTCGGGGTTGCTCGCGCGGGCTAATAAAAGGCTGGTGCCGAACGCGAAGTCTTGTGCTTGCGACACGTCAGACAAATGCTGAGGTGGCGCGACCAATACCCAGCGTTTATTTTGCTCTGACACAAAGCGATCTTGCAAAAGTTGAAAGCCGAGCGTGTTGACGTAGAAGTCGATTGCCTCGTCGTATTCGCGTACGACGAGGGCAATGTGACCGATGCTTTGCATGCTTAGTGGTGATGCCCGCCGGGCCCATGCACATGCCCGTGCTGCAATTCTTCGTCGCTTGCCGCACGTACTTCGGTAATTTCCACGTCGAAGTGCAGCGTTTGACCGGCAAGTGGGTGGTTGCCATCGACGGTAACCGAATCGGCATCGATACTTTTAATCACGATGGCCATAGGGCCGTTCGGCGTTTGGCTGCCAAACTGCATGCCTACTTCTAGCGCCACGCCCTCTGGGAACGCGCCTTTTGGCACCACCCGCAGCATTGCTGGGTTGGGCACGCCGTAGCCATCCTCGGGCTGCACGGTGGCGTGAAATTTGTCGCCGACGGTTTTGCCCAGCATCTGGCGTTCAAGCCCGGGCACAATATTGCCCGCACCCTGTAAATAACTCAGGGCTTCGCCACCGGCGGAGCTGTCTAGCACCTCGCCGGCGCTGTTTTTCAGCGTGTAATGGAAGCTAGCTGCGGTTTTATCGGCAATTTTCATCGTTGGAACCTTGGGTTTAAGTGAATTGAAAGGTGAAGACTCATCTGCCGTGTCGCCTTCCGGCGAGACTCATCTGCCGTGTTGCCTTCCGGCGAGACTCATCTGCCGTGTCGCCTTCCGGCGAGACTCATTCGTGCAGATTATTGGGGCGGAATTTCGCATGACCAGCGCAGAGCTGCAAATGTTCTTGCACCGCAATCGCGCGCTAAAGCCTTAATTTGTAGCCTCTAGGCGCAAGCTGTTAAGGTTTGCGCCCGCACAAACCGATTGCTGCGCGCCACTACTCTTTCTTGCAGAATTTCTTATGACCGATCAACCCGCACAACCTCACGTTTCCGCAGCCGTATTTGACGCCGCTGATTTAGCCAACGATTACACCCCAGCGTCGTGGAATCTTAAGCCCGCTGTGCAGCAGCCGAGCTACCTTGATGCCGCGAAATTAGACGCAGCACTTGCCACGCTGTCAAATTTACCGCCGTTGGTTTCCAGCTTTGAGATTTTGGCGCTCAAACAAGAAATTGCCGATGCCCAGATGGGCAAAAAGTTTTTGCTACAGGGCGGCGATTGCGCTGAGAACTTTGCTGATTGCACCTCGCCAACGATTGCAAATCGCTTGAAGGTGTTGTTGCAAATGAGCGTGGTATTGATTCACGGCCTAAAAATGCCGGTGGTGCGCGTCGGCCGCTTTGCTGGGCAATATGCCAAACCGCGCTCAGCCGATACTGAAACCCGTAACGGCGTGACGTTGCCATGCTACCGGGGCGATATCGTTAATGGCCTAGATTTTACCGCCGAATCACGCACCGCAGATCCGCAGCGACTGGTCGAAGCACACATGCGCTCGGCGCTGACGATGAATTTCGTGCGCTCATTGATTGATGGTGGCTTCGCCGATTTACACCACCCGGAATATTGGGATTTGGGCTGGATCGCGCATTCGCCGCTGGAAGAACAGTACAAAAAAATCATTGCCTCTATTGGCGAAGCAGTGCGTTTTATGGAATCGATTGGCGGCGCGAAATTTGGCGATCTGCGCCGGGCGGAGTTCTACACCAGCCACGAGGCGCTGCTGTTGCACTACGAACAAAGCCTAACCCGCAAGGTGCCACGGCACCGGGGCTGGTTTAATTTGGCCACGCACTTTCCTTGGATCGGCATGCGCACTGCTGCCAGTGACGGCGCGCACGTGGAATATTTTCGCGGGCTGCGCAATCCGATCGCGGTGAAAATCGGCCCGAGCACCACGCCAGATGATTTGCTGCGTTTGATTGATTTACTGAATCCAGCAAATGAGCCCGGGCGTTTGACGCTAATCCACCGCATGGGTGCCGATAAAATTAACGCCGCGCTGCCAAAATTGGTGCAGGCGGTCAATCGCGCCGGGCGCATTGTGCTGTGGACCTGCGATGCGATGCATGGCAACACGGAAAGTACGTCGAACGGCTATAAAACCCGTAAATTTGAAAATATCCGCAGCGAACTGGACTCAGCGTTTGATATCCATGCCGCGAACGGGTCGCGCCTGGGTGGCGTGCATTTGGAGCTGACCGGTGAAAACGTTACCGAATGCATGGGCGGCGCGCGTGATTTGACTGAAGCTGATCTGGAGCGCGCCTACAAATCCACCGTTGACCCGCGCTTGAACTACGAACAGGCGCTGGAAATTGCGATGATGATTGTGCACAAGCGCAATTCCCAGCTGTAGTGAGTTTGGACATGAGTATTGCGCTGCTTTCCGTCATTGACGATGCGCGGATCGTTAGTTTTATCCAGCTGTTGGAGCCGGAACTGACGGTAGCGACGATTCACGCCCGGCTGGTTGAAATGGCGGGGCAGGGCTATGCCTGCGTTGGGTGTTTTGAAAACGATGCGCTGCTCGGAATCGCCGGTTTTTCGATCCGCACGCACTGTTTTTCCGGGCGCGTGATGTTCGTCGAAAACGTCGTGTTCCTGCCCGAGGCGCGCGGCCTGGGCATGGGCGAATCGCTCATGGCGTGGCTAGAAGGCCGCGCGCGTGCGCTGGGTTGCGCGATGCTGACGCTCGACGCCTACGCCCGCAATGTCCGCGCCCGGGCGTTCTATTCACGGCTTGGTTACGATCCGCGGGGCGTGCATTTTGTTAAAGAGTTAGGGCGTGCATCCTGATCTGCAATTGAAGGCCAGCCCGTGGGCGCTGTGCGTTGCGCCGATGATGGATTGGACCGATCGCCACTGCCGTTCGTTTCATCGGGTGCTGAGCCCAAACGCCCGGCTGTACACAGAAATGGTAGTGGCGCAGGCGGCGATTTTTGGTGATCGGCAGCGTTTGCTAGGCTTTGATGCGTCTGAGCATCCGGTGGCGCTGCAGCTGGGTGGCAGTGCGCCAAAATTACTGGCGCAGGCGGCAAAAATTGGCGCGGATTTTGGCTATGACGAGATCAATCTAAACTGCGGCTGCCCCTCAGATCGCGTCCAGGCCGGGCGTTTTGGCGCGTGTTTGATGCGCGAGCCGGAACTAGTGGCTGAAGGCATAGCTGCGATGCGCGCGGTGGTTGATGTGCCGGTAACGGTCAAATGCCGCTTGGGCGTGGACGAGTTTGATTCCTATGATGGCTTTCGCAGTTTTATTGATTGCGTTAGCAGCGCCGGCTGCTCGGTGTTTTTGGTGCATGCGCGCAAAGCTTGGTTAAAAGGCCTTAGCCCAAAAGAAAACCGCGAAAAACCGCCGCTGTGGTATGACCGCGTGCACCGCTTAAAAGCCGAGCGTCCGGATTTAACCATCGTGTTAAACGGCGGTTTAGAAACGCTCAGCGGCTGCGCGTCGGCGCTGGAAACTTTGGATGGCGTGATGCTTGGCCGGGTGGCGTATCACAACCCGTATTTTTTAGCCGAACTTGATGCTGCAATGTTCGGTAGCGAGCAAATCAGCCACGTAGATGCGATCACAGCGATGCAAATCTATGTTGAAGCCAAGCAGGAAGCCGGCACGCTGCCGCGCCATATCGGGCGCCACATGTTGGGGTTATTTCACAGCGTGCCCGGCACTAAGGCCTGGCGCCAAGCGCTAACGGCGGGTGCGATGCCGTTAGCGGCGCTGGCGCAGATGGCGCTCGTGGAACCAAAAAACAGCCTTTAACCCCATTCGCAAAGTTCATTCGTGTATGACTTTGAAGCCACTCAATCGAGGGGCCAACTCGGAAGGAAGACACAATGAACGTCAAAACACTCGCTACCGCCATCGCCTTAATCAGCTCAGGCTTGGTTAGCTCTAACGCGGCGCAGGCGGGCAGCTTGGTCGACGTCGAAATACTCGCACGCCCGGGCTATCGCTCAAGCTTGCCGAGCTATTGGTTCCAGGGGCAAAACTATGTTGAAGGCCGACAAAACCAAGAGTTTCGCGTGCGTTTGC
>JANNYO010000097.1:0-2953 GCA_031410115.1 Rhodanobacteraceae bacterium
CCTTCCGGCGAGACTCAATTTGCCGTGTCGCCTGTTCGGCGAGACTCAGCAACAGGCCGAAGCCGCCGCGCCACTCGATGCGACCGGCATCGGGCCGCAATCGAACAGCCCAAAGTGCTGAGTTTTATCGCCCAGCATGCGAAAATGTTGGGCGTAGCGTGTGCCGGCCAGCATGTCGAAAGTATTGCCACACACCAGCATTGGTTTGCCAGTAATAAAGTGATGGTGATCGTCTAAATCAAAGGCGTGTGGATGCTCCGGCAGTGTGCCCAAATAGGTCGCTAGCTGGCCAAAATCTTCGCAGCGATCTTCTAGTGCAAGCTTGAACGCACGGATAGTGAGCGAGCTAAACGCGATGTGACCAATTTTTCGCACCACCTCAGGATCGATTAAATCAATGGGCGTGGTTTTTAAAACGCGCACATCATGGCAGCCGATTTTTTCCATAATCCGGCGAAAATCTTCCTTGTAAAGGGCGCCGCCCAGGCATTCGCCCAGCAGCACATCATCGCGCTGTAGCGTCAGCGGAATGCGTTTGTCGGCGAACACGTCAGAGAAGTACAGCTCGCCGCCTGGTTTGAGCACGCGCATCACTTCGGAAAAAAGCTGCGCCTTGTTGGGCGATAGATTCATCACGCAATTGGAAACTACGACGTCGACTGAGTTGTCCGCGATTCCAACCTGGCGCAAATCTTCAATCAAACCCTGGTGGAAGCTAACGTTTGATTCTGTGTAGCCAAATTTTGTTGCGTGCCAAGTTTGGTGGCGGCGTGCGACGTCCAATTGTTCTGGCGTCATATCCACGCCTATTACACGCCCACTCGCGCCCACTAGTTTGGAAAGAACATAACAATCCCGGCCACTGCCGCAGCCCAAATCGAGCACCGTCATGCCCTCAAGCGCTGGCGGCATGGGCGAGCCACAACCATAAAATCGCTCCGACACTTCCGGATGAATCTGCGCCATCAGTGCGCGCAGATGCACCGGCACTGATTCAATCGTGCAGCAAGCAGAGGTTTTCAAATCTTTGCTGCTTTTTAAAACTTCTGAGTAGTAGTGCCGGACGGAGTCGGTGGTTTCGGTGTCCATGGGGTTCCTGGGTGGTGAGTGGGCGTTTGGAGATTGGCGAGGCATTAAGCGATTAGCTTACGTCATCCCCGAGCAGGCGGGGATCCAGTTTGGTTTCGTCTTCCCCGCGCAGGCGGGAGGACAATGTAATTACCCGCGCTGCCAAGCAAAAAATCGCTTCGCCATTGCCAGCACCTGTTGCGGTGCATGCGCGCGTTTCCAGTTGCCGGCGACGAATTTATTCGCTTCCATCATCGTCGGATAGGCGTGGATTGTGCCAAGAATTTTGTTTAGGCCGAGTCGATGTTTCATTGCCAGCACATATTCGGCAATCATTTCACCGCCCTCGGACGCGACAATGGTGGCTCCTAAAATTTCATCGCTGCCGGTTTTGGTCAGCACTTTCAAAAAACCGTGATCGGTGCCGTCGGCGATTGCGCGGTCCAGATCGTCCATGCCGTAATGCGTCACTTCGTAGGCAATGTTTGCCGCCTTGGCTTCAGTTTCCGACAAGCCCACGCGGGCGATTTGTGGCTCAGTAAAAGTTGCCCAAGGAATTACGCGGTAGTCGACGTTGAAGCGCCAAAACGGTGCGAGCAGCTGATTGACGGCGGCATACCAGGCTTGGTGTGCAGCGACGTGGGTAAACTGATACGGCCCGGTGACGTCGCCACACACGGCGATATTCGGGAAGTTGGTGCGCAGCAGCGGGTCGGCAGCGATGGTGCCGCGCTCGGTCAACGCAATACCCAGCGTGTCCAGGCCAAAACCTTCGATGTTCGCTTTACGCCCGAGTGCAATCAGCACTTGGTCAAAGGCTAATTCAACCCGTTTGCCCGCACATTCTGCGGCTAAAATGCCGCCGGAGTCTACCGCAATAAATTCCAGTGCTTTGTGCCCCAGCGCCAAATGAATGCCTTCGGACTCAAACACGGCGTGCAATAAGCTGGACACATCATCGTCCTCGCGCGGCAACAGTTTGGGCGCCATTTCCACCACGGTAACCTGTGCGCCAAAGCGCGCAAACGCCTGCGCTAATTCGCAGCCGATCGGTCCGCCGCCGAGTACGAGGAGACGTTTAGGCAAAATTTTTATTTGCCAAAGCGTGTCGGATGTTAAGTAGCTAATGGTGTCTAGGCCGGGCAATTTTGGCACCAGTGGGCGCGCGCCGGTAGCAATGATGATTGAGCGCGCTGATATTGTTTTGCCATTGACGTTAACTTCCCACGGCGAGATCAATGTTGCCGCGCCATTGATGCAATTGACGCCTAAACTTTCATAGCGCGCGACCGAATCATGGGGCTCGACCTTTGCCACCACCGACTGCACCCGCGCCATGACGTCGGCGAAATCAAACTCGACCGACATCGAACGAATGCCGAATTTTTCACTGTTGCGCGCATCCGACAACAGCCGCGCGGAACGAATCAGCGCTTTGGACGGCACGCAGCCCGTATTGAGGCAATCGCCGCCCATTTTATGTTTTTCAATCAGCACTACTTTGGCTTTAACCGCCGCCGCAATGTAGGAGGACACCAGGCCGGCCGAGCCTGCGCCAATAACGATCACGTTGTAATCAAAGCGCTTGGGCTTTTTGTAGCCGCGATAGATTTTGCCTGCGGCGACTGAATTCATCAAAAATTTGAGTACCAATGGCAGGATGCCAATGACCGCAAAAGCCCCCAATAGCGACGGTGACAAGATGCTTTTCAAGCTGGTAATTTTTGCCAATTGCGTGCCAGCAAATACGAAGGCGAGGGTGCCGGGCAACATGCCGATTTGGCTGACAATATAGAAGGTAGACGTACGTATTGGGGTCAATCCCATCAGCAGGTTCACGACAAAAAACGGTGACAAGATGCTTTTCAAGCTGGTAATTTTTGCC
>JANNYO010000098.1:0-3300 GCA_031410115.1 Rhodanobacteraceae bacterium
TTTTTTGGCTTCGTCAATCAAACCGGTTTGAGCGAAATCTATGCCGCTAGCGACTTTGGCGTGCTGCCCAGCATTGCGGGGGAAACCTGGGGTTTGGTGGTCAATGAAAGCCTGCATCACGGCCGCCCGGTGCTGGTCACTGACACTGTCGGAAGTTCGGTTGATCTCGTGATCGAAGGCAGCACCGGTGCAATCGCAAATCCAACCCCAGCGTCTTTGGCGCGTGCATGCCTTCGGGTGCTCGCGATCTGTCAGGACCCACTGACGTTTCAACGCTGCCGAACGCAGGTCGAACGCTACAGCGTGCGTGCCGCCGCCCAGGGCATCGCTCAGGCCTATCGCCAGCTCGTGCCGGAAGGCAATGATGCTTTGCCTGCTGACCGGCCGGAATTAAGCGGCATGCCACGCGTCGCGCTTTTGGGCGAATTTGGTGGCACGAATTTGGCCGGCTCGATCCAACACGCACTGCTCGGCATGGGCATTGCGCCGATTGTTTTTCGCAGTCGTGACGCCTATACAAACAGTATTCGTCAAAAAGTGCTGTACCGACTGCATCGTCGCCCGCTCAAATTAAACGCATTTGCACAAGATCTTGCACAAACATGTATTGATGCAGAAATTGATTTGCTGATAACCACCGGCATTTGCCCGCTAACCGCAGCGGCCGCCGCGCGCATGGCGGCAAAGGGTATTGTGATCGTCAATTGGTTATCGGACGATCCTTGGAACCAGGCATACACCAACGACTATTTTATCCCGGCGCTGAAACATATGAGTGTGGTGTTTTCCCCACGCCACGCCAATATTGCGCAACTAAATGCCAGCGGTGCCGCCCGAGTTGTATACCTACCGTTTGCGGCGGATCAACGCTTTTTTTCACCTAAGCCGTGCGCTACGCTCGATGAAATCGAGGGTGATATTGATCTATTGTTCGTCGGTGGTGCAGACGCGGAGCGGCGCAAAACCTTGCTTGACGCCGCCCATTCTGAGTTAAAAATAGCGCTTTATGGCGGCTATTGGGATCAGATCGCACGATATAAAAAATTTATGCTGGGCATTGCCGCGCCGGAAGAAATCAACATCGCGACGCAAAAAGCCAAGGTTTGCTTAATTTTAGTGCGCAGGGCAAATCGCGATGGTCATGTGATGCGCAGTTTGGAAGCGGCGGCGAGTGGTGCGTGCTTATTGGTTGAACACACTCCTGAGCATGAAGCGCTGTTTGGTGCCGACGGCGAATGTGTACAGTATTTTTACGCTGACACAGAAATCCTTGTTAAAACCAAAGTGCTGCTGGCAAATCCGCTTGAACGCCATCGCTTACGGCAAAATATTGTTCAGAAAATGCGCGCAACCGAACATGATTACGCCGCACGCGTGCGCGAAATGCTGCGTGTTGCATTGCCAAAATTCACTCCGGCAGCGTGAAGGATTAAATATGTCAAAACTTGTCATTGTGGTCGAAAAAATTTCAGATTGGGGATCTTATTTTCCGTCGGACGACGTCATTTGCGCTACGGATTATTTAAAAACCGCAATTGATACGGTTGATGAACGTACCCAGGTTATTAATTTATGCCGAAACTATAAATATTTAGGCGTAGGCTATTATGTTTCGTTACTCGCCGAAGCGCGCGGACATCGAGTAATTCCTTCAGTTAGAACCTTAAACGATTTACGCAAGCGCTCAATTTACGGCATCGATATTGAAGATTTAAACCAAAAACTGAATCGGTTTCTGCCGCAAGATAGCCGCGACACCACCCATTTTAGCGTCTTGCTTTATTTTGGCGAAACCAGTTCCGAGCCATTGAAAGATCTGGCGCGGGAGCTTTTTGAAGCCTTTCCAACGCCCATTTTGCGCGTTGAATTTGAACGGCAAAAATTATGGCAGATTGGCGCAGTTAAACCTGCCGCGTTAAATGCATTGGTTGACATGCAGGAGGATGCATTTGCCAAAGCGCTGGAGCATTTTAGTAAAAAACTTTGGCGCACCAAACGCAGCCCAAAAAAATATCGCTATGATATTGCCATGTTGCATGATCCAGATGAGCAATGGCCGCCATCAGACAAGCGTGCGCTTAAAAACTTTGTTAAAGCCGGCAAAGATTTAGGAATTGAAGTTGATGCGATAAGCAAAAGCGAGTACGCCCGGCTTGCCGAATACGACGCGCTTTTTATTCGCGAAACCACAGCCCCTGATAACCACACGTATCGCTTTGCCCACAAAGCCGAGCGTGAAGATATGGTGGTGATTGACGACCCGACCTCTATTTTGCGCTGCACCAATAAAATCTATCTTGCCGATCTTTTAAAAAGTAAGAAAATCCCAATTCCACGCACTGAAATTGTGTTTAGAGATGACCAGAAAAAACTCGCCCAGCTGGGTGATATCCTGGGATTTCCGATTGTACTTAAAATCCCGGATGGTTCGTTCTCACGCGGGATTGTCAAAGTCAAAAATACTGAGCAATTAATTTTCGAGTCAGAAAAATTATTCGGTCAAACCGCGCTGGTGTTAGCGCAAGAATATATTCCGACTGACTTCGACTGGCGTATCGGGGTATTGAACAACCAGCCGCTATTCGCTTGTCAATATTTTATGAGCCGAGGCCACTGGCAAATTTATAATCACGCGGCAAATAGCCGTGAAAACAAGACCGGCGAACATAAAACGCTGGCTGTGCGCGATGCGCCGCAGGACGTCGTCAAGCTCGCTTTGAAAGCCGCCAATGCCATCGGCGACAGCTTGTACGGCGTCGACATTAAAGTAATCGGCGAACATGCCGTGGTTATTGAAGTCAATGACAATCCCAACATTGACGCCGGCGTTGAGGATGCCTACCTAGGCGAAGATTTATATCGACGCATCATGGAAGAATTTTTGCGCCGCTTAGAGCGCAAGCGGCTTGGAGTCAGCGCTTGATTCCCCCATACCCGGTTGCCCAATTAACGTTGTTCGGGCGTGAAAATTGCCATTTGTGTGAGCACGCGCAATCGATGCTGCAGGCCGCAAAAATGTCCGCCGAAGTCATTGATATCGACGATTCCCCGGAACTTGGCGCGTACTACGGCCTGCGCATTCCGGTGTTGGCGCATCCAGACGGGCGCGAGCTGGATTGGCCGTTTTCGCCCGCCGCACTTGAGTTGCTGCGTCACAGCAGACATCCTTAAGCCCCCAGTTTGATCGTTTGAGTTCCTTATGCCACGTCTACTTTTTATCGAAAGCTCGCCACGTAAGGCACGCTCCGCCTCCACCGCTACCGCCATGGCTTTTATTGATGCCTACAAAGCCGCACAATC
>JANNYO010000099.1:0-3232 GCA_031410115.1 Rhodanobacteraceae bacterium
ACTTCAATCATGCCGCCTAGCGGTAAATTTTTGCCGCAGGCGATGCCTTCGCTTTCCAATTCGTACTGGCACTGCGCGATCAGTGCGCGGGTGCGCACAATGTCGTTCACTTGCCCCAGCATCGGCAATAACAGCTTCACCGGGCCAAAGTGTGCGGCGCGTAAAATTGCGCGCAGCTGGGTGTGAAACATTTCAAGAAAGGTCAAGCTCAAGCGAATGCCGCGCAGCCCGAGCGCCGGGTTGGCCTCATTCGGGTTTTGCCCGAGCGGCAATTTTTTGTCCGCGCCAATATCAAGCGTGCGAATCGTCAGCGGCAAACCTTCCATCGCTAAAACCGCTTTTTGATAGTCCGCGAATTGCTCATCTTCGCTCGGCGCTTTGCCGTGCTCCAAGAAAATAAATTCGGTGCGATACAGTCCCACGCCGACCGCGCCGTTTTCACGCGCCAGACGTAAATCCGCCTCGTGCTCGGCGTTCGCCCACAGGCGGATCGTGCAAAAGTCTTTGGTTTGACAATTCAAGCCGCGCAGGCGAATCAACGCGTGTTGACGCCGCCGCTGCTCCGCCTGCTTTTCGGTGTAACGCGCGATGCGCTCAGCGTCGGGGGCAATCAGCACGATGCCGCGTTCGCCGTCTAAAATTAGCATCGCGCCTTCGTTAATCATCTGCCGTGCGCCCTTGATGCCCGCCACATACGGCAGCCCCAAACTGCGCGCAATGATCGAGGCATGCGAAAGCGGCCCGCCGGTTTCGCTGACAAAACCCACGGCGCCACGCTCCGCCATGTGGCTGAGTTCCACCGGCTCAAGTTCATCACTGACGATCACGCGCCCGACCAATGAATCGGCAATACCGTCATCGCTCAAGCGCGGATCACGTTGCACCAGTGCCGCCATAATGCGGCCGACCACCTGATTCACGTCATCAACGCGGGATTTCAAATAGTCGTCTTCCATCGCGGAAAACGCATCCAGCAGCTGCTCGCGCGTCATTTTCAGCGCCCATTCGGCATTCACCGAACGGCTGCGGATGAATTCCAGCGGCCCTTCGGAAAGCGCTGCGTCCTCCATCATCAGCAGATGCGCATCTAAAAATTCGGTGACCTCATGCGCCATCGGCCCCTGAATTTTTTCCGCCATGTCTTTAAGCGTCATGCGTGCGTCGAACACCGCCGTCCGATAGCGATCAATTTCCGCCGGCAATGCGTCGGCATCCAGATTAAATTCCGGCACTTCAAAGTCATTGCCTTCCAATAGCCGAGCGGTGCCAAGCGCAATGCCACGCGCGGCCGCTGCACCGGTGAGCACAAGCGCAGTCATGGCATTTGCACCGGGGCTAGTTTGGCGATGGCGGCGGTGATTTTGGCGAGCTTGGACGGCGCCATGTGCTACTCGCCCTCATCAAATTTGCGCTCAAATAAATCAACTGCGGCAGCGATCGCTTCGGCCTCGTCAGGCCCCTGCGCACGTAAAATCACGGCGGTACCCTTGCCAGCCGCCAGCATCATCACGCCCAGAATACTTTTGCCGTTGATTTCCTTGCCCCGGCAGTGCAAAAAAACCGGCGAGGTAAAACGCGCGCACAGTTGCACGAGTTTGGCTGCTGCGCGTGCGTGCAGGCCCAATTTGTTACTGATAATAATTTCTTTTTCGACCATTCAAGCCTCACTCACGATGCCGTTGCGCCCGCCCTCACGGGCCGCGTCGGCAAGCTTTTCTAAACCGCAGTCATTGCAGTATGTCAGCGCCCGCAGCAGCATGGGTAAATTTAGCCCAGACACGCGCGCTAGCTTGCGTCCGTGCTCTAAATCACTGACGACATTCGCCGGGGTGGCGCCGAATATATCGGTCAACACCAGCACGCCATCGCCTTGATCAAGCGCGCGCAGCAGCACATTCGCACGGTGGCGCAAGTCCTGCGGCTCGCATGACCAGCCGACTTCCAAAACATCCACCGGCGCGGTTAGCACGCGCAACACCGTGCGCGCAGCAGCCAGTAGCGACGAGCCAACACCATCGTGCGTGACTAATAAAATTCCGACGCTCATCAGCCTAACTCCCGGTGAAACCGCATCACTGATTCTCGCGATTTTGCAAAGTGTTGTGCAAGCGCTTCTATCAAATACACACTGCGATGTCGCCCACCCGTGCAGCCCACCGCAACCGTGACATAACTGCGTTCGCTGGAATCTGTCGGCGGCAGCCAGCGTTCCAAAAACCCTTGCAAATCCGCCAAATACGTCTGCGCCTCGGGCTGCGCGCTCAGCCATTCGCTAACCGGCGCATCGCGCCCAGACAAAGGCCGCAACCGCGCGTCCCAATGCGGGTTCGGCAAACTTCGGGCGTCAAAAACAAAGTCAGCGTCTGGCGGCAGGCCTTTTTTATAGGCAAAGGACTCAAACAATACCGACAGGCCCGCCGCGCCCAAACCCAAGTCAGTAATGATGCGTCGCCGCAGCTGATGCACATTAAGCTCCGTGGTATCAACCACAACATCGCTGAGCGACGCGATTGGGTGCATCAGCGCGCGTTCGCGTGCGATCGCCTCGCGCAGCGTCAGCCCAGCGCAGCTCAGCGGGTGGCGCCGGCGTGTTTCGCTGTAGCGCTTGAGTAAAATATCGTCGCTGGACTCCAAAAATACCAGGGTGACATCGACACTTTGCGCCGCCAAATCTGACAGCAGCGTCGGAATTTGCTGCAAATCACTCGGGCGATTGCGGGCATCGATACCAACCGCTACGTGCCGTCCAGAATCCGGCTGCTCCAATATCTGGGCAGCAAATGCGTGCACCAAACCAGCAGGCAAGTTGTCGACGCAATAAAAGCCCTGATCTTCCAAGGTGTTGAGCGCAATACTTTTACCCGAGCCAGAAATGCCGCTGACGATCAAAAATCGCTGCTTGCGGGTGGCTTCGCTGGATGTGGCGGTTAAGGACTTAGGCATAGCTACGATTTACCTGTTCAGCCGAAGGAATGCAATTGGCCGGGCAGCGATTTGCGTAATTGCTGCGAAAACCCCCGTTGCGCGCTGGCTAAACCGCCATCGCTTGTTTAATTAAGATCTCGTTCTAATTGGCGGAAACCTAACGGGACAGGCCTAGTAAAGTGGCGCGACATTGCAACTCATAACCTTGAGCGAAAAAAATTTTGGCCGCACCGTGGAACTTAGGTCGCTAACACAGCGTCCGAAAGATCGATCTAGCGGACGTCAGCATTCAAGACTAGGCTCTTTG
>JANNYO010000100.1:0-2289 GCA_031410115.1 Rhodanobacteraceae bacterium
CGAACCGCCGGTTTTTGTCGCACCGTGGGACGCCCCATCGAAAGGCCCGCTGGTCGCACCTGGGCGCTATTCGGTCGAGCTGGTGATTGTTTCAGCCGATGGCGCGCGCACGCTGGCAGCACCACAGGCCTTTGAGGTGAAAGCCGTGCCGAACCTAGCGCCCGGAACCGATCCATCGGCCGTAGCCGCTTTCCAGCAACAAACGGCAGAAGCTGCGCGACGCGGCACGTCCATTGCCAGCGAGCTCGGCAGCTTACGTGAGCAGCTCAAGCACATGCGGGCAACCTTGCTTGAGACACCGCAGGCGAGCCCAAAACTCTACGCCCAGCTGGACGCGGTCAGCGCCGCGGTGGCCGAGCTAGGCTTGCGCTTGGAAGGCGATCCAGCGCGTCAGAAGCTCTCTGAAAGCGACGTCCGCTCGATCAGCGATCACATCTCGATGGTGATGTCTGGACATTGGGAAACACGCCAGCCACCGACCCAAACCCAACGGCGCGATTTGGCCGCGGCCGAGACCGGGCTTGCGCAGTTAGAGAGCGATCTGAAGTCCTTGATGCTGGGCGGCGTCGCGCAACTGGAGCAAGCATTTACTACAGCGGGCGCACCCTGGACGCCTGGGCGACGGATGCTGCATTAGACGCAGCGCACCTGTATGAAGCCAGTGTTATGAAGCCAGTGTGATGCGCGCGCAGCTGGACAATGAATTATTGGATCAAAATATTCGCAATTTGCTCGCACAAGTATTAGAAGAAATCGAGGGCTTCGAGCAGCAAGTTATAACGCTGGATCGTCGTTTGCACGACTTGAGCGAGCACGACCCCATCTTAGTGAAACTCGAAAGCCTGCCTGGCATTGGTTGGATTACCGCGACTGCATTGCATGCTAGTGTTGGCGATATCCACCGCTTCAAAAACGGCAGGACGCGAGGCGAAGCCGGAAAAACAGGCACCGTCGAATTGGATTGGATTTACGCCAAAAGAACACTCCAGCGGGTCGACGCGCAGTTTCGGACGTGTGAGCAAGCGCGGCAATGTCTATCTGCGCAGGCTAATGATCCAAGGCGCACGTTCCGTGCTTGCACACGCGATCAAAGCGGTGCAGATGAAAAAGCCGCTGGACGCACTGCGGAACCGGGCGATCACGCTGCGCGAGCGTAGCGGCTTTAATAAGGCGGCCGTCGGGTTAGCCAAAGTTCCTGCAGCGATCGTTGGGCACGCAAACGCTGTTGCGAGCGATCTCACACATCCAAATTCGCCACCTTAAGCGCGTTTTCTTCAATAAATACGCGCCGTGGCTCAACTTCTTCGCCCATCAGCATGCCAAACATTTGATCAGCGGCAATCGCATCTTCAATGCGCACGTGCAGCAGGCGGCGGGTGTCGGGGTTGACGGTGGTGTCCCAAAGCTGATCGGCGTTCATTTCGCCTAAGCCTTTGAAGCGGCCGATTTCGCGGTTGCGTTGGGCTTGTTCAAGCAGCCAAGTGAACGCGGTTTTGAAGCTGTCGACCGGCTCGGAGCGGCCACCGCGCATGGCCATTGCGCCGGGTTGAATCAGGCCGAACAGGTCTTTTGCCAAATCGCCAATTGGGCGGTAATCTGGGCTTAGGAAAAACGCCAGTGTCAGGGTTTGGATCGAGCTTAAGCCGTGGTGGCGCCGGGTCAGCGAAATCGCGCGCAGCCCAGGTTCGTTTTCGGGTTCCTCGCCAATCACGGTGATCACATAGCGCGGCGCATCGAGCGAGCCTTTTTCTAGGCGCTTCGCCAAGCTTTGCGCCCATGAATTTAGACTTGCGCTGCTGCTGAAGGTTTCGGCGGTTACCGGTGCCAAATCAATCATCGCTTCCAATAAGCCACGATCAAAGCGCACCGCCATACGATCAAGGTGCTTGGTCGCCGCATCAAAGCGCGTCATTAAGCTTTCTAAGGCCACGCCGCTGATTGGTGGCGCGCCTTCGCCGGGCGCCAGACCAGCGCCATCGACGGCGTTGGACACCAAATATGCCGCCAACGCGCCTTCGTCTTTTAGATAAATAATATTTTTGCCCTGGGTAACTTTGAACAGCGGCGGTTGTGCGATGTAAATATGGCCACGGCGCACTAATTCCGGCATTTGACGATAGAAAAACGTCAGCAGCAGGGTGCGAATGTGCGAGCCGTCAATATCCGCATCGGTCATAATAATAATGCGGTGGTAGCGCAATTTATCGACGTTAAACTCATCATTGCCGATGCCGCATCCGAGCGCGGTAATCAACGTGCCGACCTCTTGGCTGCTGATAATTTTGTCGA
>JANNYO010000101.1:0-7285 GCA_031410115.1 Rhodanobacteraceae bacterium
GTATCAATAGGGAAGGGCATGGCGAATTTTATAGGCAATGGCGGGATTCTAAAGGTGCCAGCGCGTGTGTCGCAAAGCAAAACGGCTGGGTTACAGTGTGCGCTTCGCTAAGGCTGTGGCAAAAATGCAAGTACGGTTAAATTCCCCGCAAACAGTGCCATTTAAATCCGCGCTAAAGTTCTGGCTAAAACTTGGATTCATCAGTTTTGGCGGCCCGGCGGGGCAAATTGCCATCATGCATGCGGAATTGGTTGAGAAACGCCGCTGGATTTCGGAGCGTCGGTTTTTGCATGCGTTGAACTATTGCATGCTGCTGCCCGGGCCCGAGGCGCAGCAGCTGGCGACCTATATCGGTTGGCTGATGCACCGTGGCATCGGTGGTATTGCGGCGGGTGCGCTGTTTGTGCTGCCATCTTTAGTGATTTTAATTGCGCTGTCTTGGCTGTATCTGGCCTTTGGCACGCAGCCATTGATGCTTGGAATGTTTTATGGCATCAAGCCTGCCGTCGTTGTGATTGTACTTTTGGCAGCGCAGCGCATCGGCCTGCGCACACTCAACAACGCATTCTTAATTGTGATCGCGCTGTTGGCGTTCACAGCGATTTTCGCGCTGCATGCCCCTTTTCCCTTGATTGTATTCAGTGCGGCTGTGCTCGGTTTTATTGCCGGCCGACACGCACCGCAGTGGTTTCAGGCGGCGGCCGGCCATGGGCTTAAGCAAACCACTGATGGCGCGGCACTGATTGATGATCACAGCCCCACACCCGCGCACGCGCGCTGGACCATACTGAGATTTTGCCAAGTGCTGTTGATTGGGCTGGCACTGTGGGCATTGCCGATGGCGATGTTGCAGCACTATTTTGGTGCCGCCCATACCTTGACTGCGATGGCGTGGTTTTTCAGCAAAGCCGCACTGCTGACCTTTGGTGGCGCATATGCAGTGCTGCCGTATGTGGTGCAGGGGGCGGTGGTGCAGCACGGTTGGCTGAGCGCTACGCAGATGCTGGATGGTTTGGCCTTGGGTGAAAGTACGCCCGGGCCGCTGATTATGGTGGTGGCGTTCGTGGCGTATTTGGGTGGGCATCAGGGTGCGCTATTTGGCCGAGAACATTTATTTTTCGCCGGTGCAGCGGCGGCGGTAGTGGTGACGTGGTTTACCTTTTTGCCGTCTTTTATTTTTATTTTGGCGGGCGGGCCGTTGGTTGAATCAACAAAAAACAATCTGCAATTGAGCGCGCCGCTCACCGCAATTTCAGCGGCCGTGGTCGGCGTCATTTTGAATTTGGCGCTGTACTTTGGCTACCACGTATTTTGGCCGCGCGGTTTTTCCGGGCCCCAATTTTCCAGTATTTGGCTGAGCTTGGACTGCGCCGCACTGCTGATCGCGCTGCTGGCGGGCGTGGCGCTGCTGCGCTTTAAACTGAGTGTTCCAATGGTGTTGGCGGGCTGTGCGGTGTTGGGTGCTGGCATTCAAATGTGGCTGCTAGGCTGAATTGTTTTGTGCACGATGTTGCTTCGTTTTTCACGCTTGCCGCGCTAGCCTTTCCCGATTACAGATAGGAATTGCGTATGAAAAAAGGATATCGAGTTTTGTTATACCTCACGCTCATGTTTGTCCAAACCAGCGTTTTCGCACACGCCTTTTCGCTTGGAAATATACAAATTGAGCATCCTTGGGCGCGCGCAACGGCACCATCAGCAAAGACCGGCGTGGTGTATTTCGGGATCAAAAATGCCGCCGCGCCGGACGATACCTTGCTCAGCATTAGCGTCGGGAAATCCATCGCCAAAAGTGCGTCAATGCACGACATGGCGATGGATGCCAAGGGCATGATGCACATGCGCGCGCTCAATTCTGGGCTGCTAATTGCGGCGGGCACCGAGGTCAAATTTAGCGCTGGTGGCAAACACGTGATGCTGGAAGGCTTGGTCAAACCGCTAGTAGCGAAGCAAGAATTTTCGTTGACACTGCGCTTTGCCAAAGCCGGCGCGGTGGCGGTGATCGTGTTGGTCGAGTAGCGTGTTAGCTTGAGCTAAATCCGCGCCCGACGCATCAAACTCAAGCCCCAAAGCGCCCAGCCGAGCATCAGTAAAACACCGCCGGTCGGCGCGAATTTGGCAACCATGGGCGACGCGCCAAAGGCCAGCAATAGCAGGCTGGTGCAAAAAATAAAGCTTCCTAACAAAAACGCAAATCCCGCAAGCATGCGGATCGGCAAATGCTTGACGCTTTGTTGGGTGCCTAACAAAATGAGGACCAGGGCATGCACGATCAGCATGCGCAAGGCTAAATCAAAGCGATGCAAAGCCTGCACATCAAGCGTCACCGCGTGCGCGGCGATTGCACCCAGCGCGACCCAAATCAGGCCAAATAAACAGCCCATTACACTGAAAAAACGCGGCATCAACGATTCGACTTAAGGGGTAGGCAAGAGCATCTTCGCACCCATGGCGACAAAAAACGTCAAAGCCAGTGCTGCGGGCAGCGCCTGCACGGTCAGCCAATTCGCGCTGGCACGTAAAATATACGTGATCAGTGCCGTGTGCCACAGCAGCATGCACAATATGCCAAGGCCAAAAAATGCCGCCAGCGCGCCAGATTTTGGTGTGTTCGACGCGTGGTAGCCCAGCGCTAGACCAAGGCTTAAGATATTGAGCGGGATCACCGCGCCGAAATAGGCAATTAAGGTTTGCAAAAGGCGTGGCAAGGTACCGCGCAGCGCCAAAATGCCAGCAAGCGCAGCGATAATCAGCGCTGGTGTGATCAAGGCTGCTGCCGGGCCGCTGCGTATGCCAAGGCCGTAATTACCGAGCGCGTCCAGGAAAATGTCGACCACAATTAAACCCGCCAACAGCCGCGGTGAATACGGCGCGTCCGATGGGCTACCCTTGAAGCTCAAAAGTTCAAAAAAATAAAAGAGCAACTGAATCATGCGGCCTCAGAAAGCCATGACGCGACAAAGGTCAGCATGTAATTTGAATTCAAATCGTGCTTCAAATCCAAAGCACCGAATTTTTGTATTCGCTTCCCCAACAGACTAGCCGCAATGACCGCAATTCCCGCACACCCATCAACATTCACCGAAGTAGACGCTTTGGGGCGGCAGTGCCCTTGGCCGCTGGTGCTGGCGAAACAGGCACTAAAAGCCATGTTGCCCGGTGGTGAACTGCGTGTGCTGACTGACGATCCCATGGCGGAAATGGATCTTCGTGCACTATGCGAGCGCGATGGCCACGCGTTTTTAGGTGTCGAGCGTATAAGCGGATCTGCGGCGGAAACCTTCGTGCTGCGCATCGTTAAAGCCGGTTGAGCCCTAATTCGGCTATTTCTTCAGTACCGCCGCGATGCGGGCGTAAATATCTTCCATCGAGCCTTCGCCAGCAATTTTGCTGAGCAAGCCGCGCTGTTGGTAATAGCCAACCACCGGTTCGGTTTGGTCGTGATAGATTTTTAAGCGATTGGCAATGGTTTCGGGGGTGTCATCGACACGGCCTTCCTTTTTTGCGCGTTCGGCTAGGCGATTGAGCAAAACCGCGTGCGACACGTCAAGCAATATCACCGCATCGAGCGGCATCGCCATTTTGGTCAGCAGCTCAGTCAGTGCGTCGCCCTGGGCAACATTGCGCGGATAGCCATCAAAGATCACGCCGGTTTGGGTGTCGGGCTGACGCAAGCGCTCGGCCAGCATGCCTAACACGATGTCATCACTGACCAATTCACCACGGTCCATCACCGCTTTCGCCTGCAAACCAAGGGGAGTGCCGGCATCGCGCGCCGCGCGCAGCAGATCGCCGGTGGAGATATGTACTGCGTTCATGCGATCGCGCAGTAGTGTCGCTTGAGTGCCTTTGCCAGACCCTGGGGCCCCCAACAGAATAATGCGCATGCGTGATTTGATCCTGGGATTGCCAAAGCGGATACGCTAACGCTAACGTCACCAGCATAATTCGTCAAACGCAATCTCACCTCTAGGCCCTAAAACTTATGGCAACGCCTCTGAAAAACCTTCTCTATGCCCAATCTGGCGGCGTTACGGCCGTGATTAACACCTCCGCCGCCGGCGTCATTGCCACTGCCCGGCGCAATAAATCTAAGATTGGCCGGGTATTTGCCGCGAAAAACGGCATTTTGGGCGTGCTGCGCGAGGAGCTGTTTGATACCACCGATGAAAGCGATGCCACGATCAAAGCCCTGGCGCATACGCCGGGCGGGGCGTTTGGTTCGTGCCGCTACAAATTGAAAGATGCGGTGACGGACGCGGTGAAATATCAGCGCTTTCTGGATGTTTGCGCGGCGCACGACATTGGCTATTTCCTCTACAACGGCGGCAATGACAGCGCCGATACCTCCAACAAGATCGCCGCACTTGCCGCCGAGCGCGGTTTGGATTTGATTTGTGTCGGCGTGCCAAAAACCATCGACAATGATTTAGCGGTAACCGATGTCTGCCCAGGTTTTGCCTCGGCGGCGAAATACACCGCCGTCAGCGTCTTGGAAGCGGCGTTAGACGTCGCCGCGATGGCAGAAACCTCGACCAAAGTATTCGTTTATGAAGTCATGGGCCGCCACGCCGGTTGGTTGGCAGCAGCAGCCGGGCTTGCCGGCAAAACCTATCAAACTGGAAAGCCAGGCGGCAGCGCGCCGCATTTGATTTTGTTTCCAGAAATTGCCTTTGACGAGGCAAAATTTTTAAGTGCGGTGCAGGCCACGATTGCGCATGTGGGCTATTGCGTCGTGGTGGTTAGCGAAGGCGTGAAAGATGCGGCGGGTAAGTTTTTAGCGGAAACTGGCGTCAAAGACGCCTTCGGCCATAGCCAGTTGGGCGGCGCCGCGCAGCAAATTGCGGCCTTGGTGCAAGCGAAACTCGGCGTTAAATTTCACTATGCCCTGCCAGATTATTTACAGCGCTCGGCGCGCCACCTAGCCAGCGCGGTGGATGTCGAGATCGCCTACAAAGTTGGCGAGGCCGCCGTGCGTTACGCCATCGCCAAACAAAACGCGGTGATGCCGGTGATCAAACGCCTGAGCAATAAGCCGTATCGCTACGAAATTAAGCCCGCACTGCTATCTGATGTTGCCAACCACGAACGCGTGATGCCGCGTGATTTCATCAGCGAAGACGGCTTTGGCATCACCGCTGCGGCGCGGCGCTATTTAGAGCCGCTGATTGCTGGCGAAGCCTATCCGCCCTACGAAAACGGTCTACCTAAATATGTGACGCTGAAAAATAAGCTGGTGCGGAAAAAGTTGCCGGCGTTTGCGGGATAGGTTCCAAGTGCGATACGGTCATGCGCCCTCAATTTGGAATCAATCCCATGCAACGATTTGATGTTGGTGCCCGCATGTCGGAAATGGCTGTGTATAACGGCGTTGCCTACCTCGCCGGGCAAGTGGCGGCGGACGTCAGCCTGGATGTTGCTGGTCAAACCCGGCAAGTGCTGGGCGAAATTGATGCCCTGCTTGCGCGCGCGGGCAGCGATAAAAGCAAAATTCTGATGGCGCAAATTTTTCTCAGCGACATCAATGCCTTCGCCGAAATGAATGCGGTTTGGGACGCCTGGGTGCCCGCCCGCCACACCCCGCCGCGCGCAACCGTTGAAGGCAAGCTGGCGAAGCCGGGGTATTTGGTGGAGATCGTGGTGACTGCCGCGGTGGCGTAACACCGCATCGCGAATTCAGCTCAGATGAAAACCCATGGGTTGATCACCGCCAATCCAGCAGCTGCAAATGGCGAACTGTCGCGGGTTGCCACGGTCATGCCGCGCGCAGCGGCAGTCGCTGCAATATAGCCATCAGCAGTATCAATTGCTTTGCCGGCGATTTTTGCGTGCGCGCGCAGCGTCGCATAGGCACCAGCGGCGGCTTCGTCAAAGGGTAAAATGCGACCAGCAAATAGTGGCACGATGCGCTGCTCCAGATTTTTCTGTAGCGTTTCTTTTCGCTGCCCTGGCGGCAGCACCGCAACCCCGTAGCGAAGTTCGGCCAAGCTGATTGCTGCCAAATACAGTGTTTCCAAATTCTGCGCGTCGATCCAAGCCAAAACCGCCGTGTTGCCAGCCAATCTAAGGGGCTCAGATACCACATTTGTGTCCAAAAGGATCATTCAAAGCTAACCGGTTCGCTCGTCTGAACGTGCTCACGTACCAGATCAAAGCCGCCCGCCTGCTTGCCAATGTCAGCCAAAAGCGAACCGAGCTTAATCCGCCCAGCTGGTTGTATGGCTGTTTCGAGTATGGTGCGAATCTCAGCCTCCGCACTGCGCCCATGCGCGGCGGCGCGCACACGCAATGCGCGATGGACTTCAGGCGTAACGTTTCTAACGGTTATTGTCGGCATGACATCACTTGCAAGGTTCGCTGGTGTTGCCATCATAACAAGGAACTGCTGGCATTGATGCTTGCCATGCAAACTGCGCACTTTCTGACGTAAGTAGCGCTTTCTAGACAACTGTGGGTAACCCGTTACACAGCGCGCTGAAAACGACAAGTCCCACCTGTCAATAAGCGTGAAGTAAGTGCAAAGATCGATGATTTAGGCCTGCAATACTGGCTTGACGGAAAACGTATCAGCTATAGTTCAGCCAATTATCGTTTTCGTGACGGAGTCCTCACAATGAAAAGACTGACGCTTGTTTTATTGCTGGGCGCAAGTTTTTGCCCGCTCAACTCGGTGTATGCCGTCAGCGGCATCGTTTTTCGCGACGTGGGGCGTGATGGCGGCTTAACGACGGTCGTCGATGCCGGTATCAACGCCGCCACCGTTAATCTTTTCAATGCTGCCAGCGCCACGGTGCCTTGCGCCACCGGCGCCACCAACTCCGCCGGCGTGTTCAACTTCGTATCCACTGCCTGCGGTGCGGGTGCACAGGTACGCCTAGAAGTGGTGAACCTTGGCGGTGTCAGCGCCAATTCCAGTGCGAACAGTAATGTGCAATTTGTTTTGGAAAGCGCTGCGGGCGTGAATATTCCGGTCACCGGCCAGACTGATTTTTGCGCGGTTTACACTGATAACGCAGAAACGACGCTCAACACCAACCCGCCGGTTACCAGCAATCAGATCGTTTCGGGTACCAATTCCGGCGGCCGCAGCACCACGCGCACGGCGTTTCGTATTAGCTACAACGATTCGGGTGCGCCGGCTGGGCAAACGCTGGCCACCCACGCACAAACCGGCGCCACTTGGGGCATCGCCCACCAACGCACACGGGATCGCGCCTTTTATTCCGCTTTTCAACGTCGCCGCGCGGCGTTTGGCCCGGGTACGGGCGGGCAAGATGGTACCGGG
>JANNYO010000102.1:0-8403 GCA_031410115.1 Rhodanobacteraceae bacterium
CCAGTCGTACCCCTAGTGCCGTTGATTCCAACACCCGCTCTAGATTGGCGCGGTTTGACTTTGCTGCTGATGGGTTTAGGCATGGTGGGCGCAATAGCCTTACGCCGCCGCTAAATTTAACTAGTTGCGTTAAATCTATGAAAAACCCCGCATCTTGCGGGGTTTTTTCATGTCTGTGGGCAAACTCTAAGCTGCTTTATCCCGATTCGGCTCCGCTATCACAGAGCGATTGGCACTGCGATCCGCCATCAGCATCGCCAACATCGCCTCGACGATATTACCTTTCGCACTATCTCCACCGCTGCCACTGCCGCCCAGCTGAATCTGTGGCACCAGGGCCAGCTTGCCGCGTTCAATCGCCTCGGCAAAGCGCATCAATACTTGGCTATGCAGTTGGTATTCCGGGCCGCCGTAAGCCTGAACCTGCTTTTCCGTCGCCTCGGCGTGCGCTAAACCCAGTGCACGCGCGCGATCAGCATCGGCAAAACCCACAGCTTTAATACGATCCGCTTCGCCTAAGCCTTCGACCCGGGTGCGATCCGCATTGGCTTTCGCGGTTACTTGAATCGTTTCCGCTTCTTGCCGTGCCTGCGCTAGTTTGGCCTTGCCTTCGTTTTCGCGAATTTGGATCGACAGCACCGACGTGGTGATTGACGCCTGCTGTTCGGCCAGCGCTTGCTTTTCCCGCAGCGTGCGCTCTTGCGTTGCAGCTGCTTCCTGCAGCTTGTAGGTCTCCACTTGCTCAACGGCAATTTGGCGGCTGCGCAGCTGGATCAGAATTTGCTCAATGCTGCCATTTTTCTCGTTGCCGCTTTTCGGTGTGCCGATCAGCACCTCTTGCAGCTCTAAACTGTAGGCGGCAAATTTTGCCCGCATTTCCGCGCCTGAGATTTCTTGGATTTCATTGCGCTCTTGCAGCAGCTCAATCAAGGTCTTGGTTTGCGCCACATTTTTGAAATACGCCGACACCATTGGATCTAAGGTTTGTTCGACCAATCGCTTGATATCGCCAAAGCGCTGCACCACCAGCGGCGCTTTCATGTAGTCGATATGCACCACCACCGACAGCGGTAAAGAGGGCTCAAAAGCGTCGCGGGTGATCAGGCTGACTTCCGCTAGGTTTTCATCTAAACGATGCTCACCGGTAGCTTCACGATTCCACTTCAGCACAAAATTTGTCGTCGGCACCCGAATAATCGAACCCGCATAGGTGTTGAAGCCATATTTGCCGGGCAACAGCGGCTTATTCCAAACCCCGCGCATGCCTGGTTCCACCAGCTCGCCATGGCGATAGGCTTCACCGGATAAATCTGCGCCGCTGCGGCCCGTGAATGAAACCACTACACCCACCGTGCCAACTTCAATCACGGTTTTTTTCACCAGCTCCACCGTGCTGAATAGCCGATTCAAATAATAGCTGCCGTCGACTAACACCTGATACTGGCGGCCTCGATAGCCACCGGCTTTTAAAAATGCGTCTGGATCTTGAAAATTATTGTGCGAGCTCGTCGCCCCAGGGCTGTTCAATCCGACGTTGCCCACTGCCGGCGCAATGATCTCGCCCGGTGGCAGGGCAGGGCCGTCATGCACAATTACCACGCCCAGCATATCGTCGGCGTCTTTAATCACCACCGGGGCAAAGCCATTGCGGGTGGCGATCACCGCCGCCATTTCTTCGAATAGTGCGATGTCGTTGGTTTCCATATTGATGGCAAAACAGCGCTCACGTGTCAGCACGACGAACTGCGCCAGGTTGATCGCATAGGTGCCATCCCGCAAAATTTTTCGCTGCGGGCCTTTTTGCCCACCCGCTTCTAAAAAACCGCGCACATTTTGAAAATCAGCGGCGGCGGTGTTAGATGCCAGGGTTTGCGTTGGCGCTAACGCCACGCCATCACGTGCAAACACATAGCCGATTTGGCCTTGCGGAATCGTCACCAGCGGCACGCGGTGCATGCGATATTGAAACGGCACAAAAAAATGAAAGCCACCGCGCACGGTTTCCGGCTGAAAGCCGGCTTCATCCGCAAGCGCTATCAAGCCACTTTTGATCGACCCGCGCCCCGACCAGAGCTTTTCCAACACCCCTAGTCGATCGTTAGGAATATACCGAATAGCGCCACTGAGCCATAAAAAAATCGCCAGCACAACGAGGCTGATTAAAGCGATCACAAACCACGATACGTCCACTGCATTTCTCCATAAAGCGGATTGAAACTTTCGTCCGCAATGCAAGAATGCGCTTTCTGTTTTGGAGCAACTGATCAGTTCATTCTGTGCGTGACGGGCATTCGGGCAGTAACCGTGATCTTGCTAAAAATTTTTATAAGCAACTGATTTTAATGAAAAAATTAAATCTTGCGACGCAGCATAATTGCATTTTTGAAAAGTCTATGTGGCTTTAGTCTCGCCGCATGGCGACACGGCAGATAAGTCATCGTTAAATTTAGGGTGTAATTCCGCCGAGTCAGTCGCGCGCAAGAGCATCTGCTCTAGTTGTTTTTGCAAACCGCACGCCGGATTTTGTAAGACGGTTTGCTTTGAACTCGCCAAAATGTGCGCCACTTGTCTGGCGTGTCGCCTGCCGGCGAGACTTCTCAGCAACCACGGGCTCACAGATGCTACGTAACAAACTTGCCACCGCTTTATTCTTTGCCTGCACTAGCTTTGTTGGTGCCGCCTACGCACTGCCCGCGATCACGGCCAATTGCGACGTGGTGATCGCCGGTGGCTCGACTGCGGCTTTGGCGGCGGCGCTGACGGCGGCGAAAGATGGCGCGTCGACGTGCTTGCTTGAGCCCACTGACTGGGTGGGCGGGCAATTGCTGAGCGTGCCGGCGATTGATATTGCCTGGGGCGATGCGACACGGCCTGGCTTTCCGACGTTAGGCTCTTCGGTGATTGATCGTGACCCGAACAACTTGCCGCCGGTGTTTAAAGACTGGATGCAGGGCTTGCGCCAAACCACAACAACCGGGCTGTTGACCTGTTCGGTTTCCGGTATCGATGGCTGCTATTTGCCGGTGAAGTCGACTTTTTCTGCGGCAACCGATAAAACACTCTTGAGCACCTACATCAATCCGGCCATTGCCGCACAGCCCAGGCTACAGGTGTTTTATGGCAGTGTGGTGAAAAGCGTGGCGACCCAAGCGACCGTCGGCGGTAAGCAAAAAATCGTTAGCCTGACGGCGATTCGGCGCACACCGAAAAGCGGCAGCGGCTATGACGACGTTAACTATCCGCTGAGCGCAGATATCGCTGACTGGTATGCCAGCGCTGATTCGGCACGCTTCAATAAACAGCTGATCACCTTTAGCTCCAGCCGCGTCGGCGGAGCTATTTTCATCGACGCCACCGAATTGGGCGACGTGTTGGCGGTGTCGAAATCGGCCTATACGATTGGTGTCGAAAATATTGAAGGTGACTTAGCCGGGGACGAGAGCTGCGGGCAAGCCATCGTGTATCCATTTTTTATGAAGTACAAAGCCACCTCAGGTGGCGTGCCGGATAATTCGCCACTGTGGACCGCGCCGAACCCAACATTTTATAGCTACAAAGCAAAGCCAACCGACGCATTTACCTGGAGTTCGATCTGGGCCTATCGTCGCGTCGCCAACCCGTTAGGCACCACACCATATCCCGGATCCACCGAGTTTCAAATTGCCAATTTAGGCAATTCAATCAGCAATCAAAATTGGGGCACCGGTAACGACTATCCGTTTGGCTATTTGTTCAAAGGCAAGTCGGCTAGTTTGAATGAAGTGAACTCACCCGCTGGCTGGCAAGGTGGCATCAATGTCAGTGTTTTGGCCGGTGCCGAGCGCCACGCGATAGGCTGGTTTAAATGGATGCGCGAACGCGCGCCACAAAGTTCCGCCGGGCGCATCACCATCGGTACGGAGTTGACTGGCACAGCGACCGGCCTGGCTAAATTCCCATATTTGCGCGATACCCGGCGCAGCATGGGGATAGAGAATTTCCGTTTAAAAACAACGGACTTCGTGCCCGACGTGAGCACGCCAAACACCGGCCGCCGGTTTTCTGATCGTGTCGCGCTGGCGAATTATCCGGTCGATATACACTGGGTTAATGGCTGCGCGGCAAGTGCGCGCACCCCGGCGATTGACCATCCGTACCCGTCTTACCTGCCATTTCGCGCGCTGACCAATATCAGCACGGAAAACTTGCTGGTTGCTGGAAAAACCATGAGCACTAGTTTCTTAGCCAACGCCGCCACGCGTTTGCAGCCAGAAGAATTTGCCTCCGGCCAAGCCGCCGGTGCTGCGGCAAGCTATATGGTGCGCGCCGGGTTGTCTTCGACTTCAGTTGCCTATCAAAACATTGTGGCCTTGCAGTTGAACACGGTGAAATACACACCGAATCAATGGACGATAGCTGGGGCAAAGTTTTAGTTTTGCTCGCGTAATGTCCATATTTCGTCGCAAAGCCTACGTCACCCCGGCGCACGCCGGGGCCCATGAATCCTGCGCAGCATGATCACAAAAGCGACACTTAGATGTGCAATTTGCCGCTGTCGCTTTGGCTACTTTAAAGCGCAAATTTGCGTATTGATTCAACGATTGTGATTAGGCTACGTACTATTCATGGACTCCAGAGTTCGCCGGGGCGACGCGGGCGTTGTTGACATATCTGGACGGGAACCTATTCTTGGCGCACGCAGTTCCCTCGCCACGCCCGAAAGCACGATTTGAACCTTACATTTCTGCGTGGAACAAGGGCGTAGGGCAAGTGGAAAAAATAATCGCGACACAATTGACTTTGTAACTATTATTGAATAACGTTCAGTGCTGTGCAAAATCGACCAGATACATGCCGTTATTACGCTGGTTTTTCTCTAATTGGTGATAAAAACTGAAAATAGCATCATTCGTAACAACATAAGGGAACCCATATCCGATGAATCTCTCGCTCTCTCGCTCTCTCGATAACCGCTAGTCTTGGCGTTGCAATGTCCGCCCAGGTCAATGCGGGTTGCTTCCAAATTCTTGGCGTAACACCGGTACCCACAACGAATTCAGCGGGCGATAACGTCGGCAGCTACTGCTGCGACAGTAACGGCATCTGCACATTGATTGATTCTTACTTTGACGCCAGTGCACCCTACACGCCCATTGCGTTGGACGAAGAAGAAATTGACGTCACGCCCGAAAACCCTAACGCCATCGCACCTGGATCCAACACCAACAAATCTGGTGCGGTGACAAATGATATTTGCCTTGGTGGCGGTGGCATTGGTGGCGGTGGCGGGTCTGGAAGTGTCATCACGGTTCCGACGGTCTTTACCGGTGGGCCACGACGTGAGGGTACTTTCACGCTGCGTCCGTTCTACCGCGCAACTGGTGGCGGCAACGGCGGTGCACCCAACGGAGGGACTGGTCTAAGAGCGGCGCGAGACAAAACCAAGGAAGCGAACAGCATCCTTTCCTGCACAGCAGATCGTGAATTGCGTGGAGCTGCCGCAAGATCCGCCATCATCAACGCTTACGGCCCCCAGATGAACGTGAATGGGGTGATATTTATCGCCATAACCGCCGAAGTTTCGGCAACTGGAGCGGCCCTTTCAGGTCACAAAGAAACGTGGATGATTGACAACCATGCCGGAAGTATTGGGACGCTGCTACTTCGTTCTGATTGCCCAGGTGGTGGAAGTCCTTGACGTGAGATTTGGGTTTTCAAAAACGTCCAAACGGTGGGCGGCAGTGACATGCGTTGCTGCCGCACTTTTGCTTACGATGACCATCCGTCAATGTGGTTACGTTAATCGTTATGACGTAAAGGAAGCATCACGGAATAAAACGGTTTTGCATTCTGATCGGCCTGGGCTGAAACCGGTCATCGTGGCAACTCCGCGGTTAGTCTCCCAGGTGACGGCCGTTCTTGGGACTTCACATTTGTTGAGCGCCTACTCAGCCGTCACGGCACAGGAGGCATTGAAACTCTTGAGTTTTGAAGACCCAGCTGATCCGATGATTCGCAACTTGCTAAAGTTGATTCGGACGACTTGCAAATCTGCTGCCGTAAATGTGTCAAGAGTGGGCGTTTCTCTTATCAGAGCAGGCCAAACAGAGAAACTTCATTTGGAGGCGTCGACCGCATATTTGGCTAACTACTGCGGTGACTCGGAAAGTCTCGTTGCGGCAATCGATGCGAGTTTGAGTGCCTCAGCGCAACTGGTGCAGCATCCGCCAAAAAATTATCAGGATTTGGAAAAGCTTTTTAACGCCGGCGTGAAAACGCCAGAGCTTGCGGATGCATTTATCAATGAAGTCCTGATCGCCGTCGATCCAGATCAGGCGAGGAATATTGCCATGATGCTATCCGCTGGGCTTGAGCCCGGTGGCCCGCTGGTCAAGTGGAGAGAACTTTTCCCTCCGCACGCAACTACATCAGAATTTGTCCAGTCATTTACGATTGCAGGCGAGCTAACCGCATGTCAGCGCTCAGGTGGTTGTCGAGCGAATCAACCGCTCACATTTTTTACTTGCTTACTTCCCGCAAACTGTGTGGCCGGCGAAGATCTATTGAGTTATCGCCGCCGCACCACATCCCCGATGCTGTATAAAGCAGCGGAACAAATCGCGGCGGCAATGCAGGCGAGGCGATATCGTTGATCCGCGATTTTTCACCACAAACAGATGCGAGCAGCTAGCCACCGCCTTGGATGCTATTCGCGATATCAAAGCGGGGCGCACCGGCGAAGTTTATTCGGTAGCCGTGCCGCCCGTTGCCCAGGCACGGCAAAAAAGTGGCCTTTCACAAACGAAATTTGCCGATTTGCTCGGTGTTTCGGTGCGCACGCTGCAAGACTGGGAACAGGGCCGTCGGCAACCCAGCCGCGCTGAGGCATCGTTGGTGCGCATTGCAAACCTGCTTTTCAGACGCCGGGGCGAAGGGTTCTCAATTCTGCACACGCAGAAACCCGTTCATGCTGAGCCTGTCGCAGCATGTGACCGCAAACTTCGTGATGCGTTATGACTCATCTGCCGTGTCGCTTTCGTTAGACTTACAGGCGCTGAAGCTGAAATTAGGCACGGCATCCGGCAATTTAGATTCAATTGGGCAGGTCAATAATGTGCGGTCTTCGGTTTTTGTTGGTGTTGCTTGTTTCGCTAAATTCGCATGGGTTGGCACTCATTGACTGCGACGCCGCGCCTACGCGCATCTTGTATCCAGGCCACTTTGCTAAGCCAGACTCATCTGTCGTGTCCGCAAGCGGAGACTCGCGCGCCGTTTGGTTGGATGCTGACGAAATTTTTTGGCCGCAAAGCGATGTTGCATCAGGTCGTTTCAAGCTGTATTTTTCCAGCAATGCAGGCCTAGCAATCGACGCAAAAGGGCGCTTGGTTAGTAGTGAAAAAGTGGTCACCTTGGCGGCCAATGGCAGCACACTGCGTGCCGAGCTACTGCCGCGTTTTGGCTATTTGGGTACATTAGGCGCTTTGCTAAAAGTTCAAGCCGCTGATCGCGCCGCGTTAGCCGACATGCAGCGCGGGCAGCTTTTGTTAGTGCGCCAAGACTTGCGTGGACGAGTTTTGGACTCAACCCATGTGCAGTTGGCGGCGTATCTAGATCAGACGTATGCACCAGCCGCCGATGTCGCGGACTTGGGCGTCACCTTAGGCGCATCAGACACGCGCTTTAAACTGTGGGCGCCGACCGCGCGCGCGGTTGCGCTATGTGTTTATCCCGGCGCCGATCAGGCCGCCGCGACGTTCACGCCAATGCAGTTTGACGCCGGTACTGGCATTTGGGCAGGCGCAGAAAACAGTCGGTTGAACGGCCAGTTTTATCGTTATCTAGTTGATGTGTATGCCCCTGGAACTGGAATTGTGCGCAATCTGGTTACCGATCCGTATTCAATTTCTTTGAACACCGATTCTGCGCGCAGTTTCATAACCGACTTGACTGATCCAGCTCTGGCGCCCAAAGGCTGGGCTGACAATGTGCGCGCGCCGACGCTGATCCACGCCGTAGATATGTCGATTTATGAGCTGCACGTGCGCGATTTTTCTGCGAATGACGCCAGCATATCGACGAAAAACCGTGGCAAGTATTTGGCGTTTACAGAAACAAAATCCAACGGTATGCGGCATTTAAACGCGCTAGCGCAAGCGGGCATGACTGATGTGCATCTATTGCCGGTGTTTGATTTTGCCACGGTGCCGGAGGCTGCGTGTGCAACGCCAAAAATTCCACGTGCGGGCGGCGAAAGCGAAACTCAGCAGGCGATCACAGCTAAAAATCAGCAGCGTGATTGCTTTAATTGGGGCTATGATCCGTTTCACTACACCGCCCCCGAAGGTAGCTATGCCATTAACGCGGCCAATGGTGCTGCCCGCATTATTGAAACCCGCGAGATGGTGCAAGCCTTACACCGCGCAG
>JANNYO010000103.1:0-6629 GCA_031410115.1 Rhodanobacteraceae bacterium
GCGCTGGCAGTGATGCATTTGAGCGATTCGCAAAAACTTTTTCGCATGGGTGCGGCGGTCAGTGGCGTGCAGCTGAAACTAAAAGATATGAATAAAGCGCTCAGCGTTGCGCGCAAGCTGGCGGTGGATTTAGGCGGCGGCTTTACCATTGAAGACTGGACGCGGCGGCACGGCAACTTGTTCAAAGCGGTGCACACCGAAAAAATTATGATGTTTCTGATTTTGTGTTTAATCCTGACGGTGGCGGCATTCAATCTTATTTCCACGCTCGTCGTTACGGTTACGCAAAAGCAGGCTGACATCGCAATCTTGCGCACCATGGGCGCTACGCCGGCGACGATCATGCGTATTTTCATGGTGCAAGGCACCCTGATTGGCTGGATTGGCACCTTTATCGGCGTTGTGATTGGCGTGCTGGTGGCGCTCAACATTGCGCACATTGTGCCCTTGATCGAAAAGCTGCTGGGTTTTGAAGCCATGCCCGCTGATGTCTATTACATCAGTAAGCTTCCTTCTGAGTTGTCTTGGCTGGATGTCAGTACCGTTGCATCGGTCAGCGTGCTATTTGCGCTGTTAGCAACAATCTACCCGGCATGGCGTGCCGCGCGTACCAAGCCCGCACAGGCGCTGCGCTATGAATAACCTGAGCACGTTGGCACCAGTGATCAGCGCGCGCAGTTTGCGCCACGTCTATCAGGAGGGCAGCCTGGCAACCGAAGTGCTAAAGGGCATTGATTTGGATATTGCATCCGGCGAGCGCGTTGCGATTATCGGCGCTTCGGGCTCGGGCAAATCTACTTTGCTGCATATGCTTGGCGGTTTGGATCGCGCGAGTTCCGGTGTCGTTGTGCTGACCGGGCAAGTCATTGGCGGCATGAGCGAGGCGGCACTTGGCAAATTGCGTAATCACACGCTCGGTTTTATCTATCAATTCCACCATCTGTTGCCGGAATTTACCGCGCTGGAAAACGTCGCAATGCCGCTGTTAATCCGTGGCGTCAAACCAAAAATCGCGCAGTTAAAAGCCAGTGAACTGCTAGCGCGTGTGGGCTTAAGCCATCGGTTTGCGCATCGTCCGGGCGAGCTGTCAGGTGGCGAACGTCAGCGCGCAGCGGTGGCGCGCGCGCTGGTAACTGAGCCTAAATGTTTGTTAGGCGACGAACCAACTGGCAATTTGGATGAAGCCACCGCAGCGGGGGTTTTTGAGTTGATGCTTGAACTCAATCGGGAACTGGGCACTGCGCTGGTGTTGGTCACGCATGATTTGCGTCTGGCGGCCAAATTGCAGCGCGTGCTGACGCTGAAAGAAGGCCGTTTGGAAGCCGCTGGCGCTGCAACGTCAGTTGCCTAGGCAGTGCGCATAACCCACGCGCTTTGCCTTTTGATTGGCATTTGTGCAGCGATTTTTCAGCGGCATTTGCCGGCGCTGCACCTCAGTTATTTCCTCATCGGCGTTGCCTGCACACTGTCAGCACTATCACTGTTTCGCCCGTCCTGGCGCGCCGCGTTATCGGCCGCTGCCGTGGTGTTAGCGGGCTATAGCTACGCATCGTTAAGCGCGCACGCGGTGATGGCGCATCGATTGTCCGGCGCGCCCGCCACCGGCGCTGAATTTGAAGTCAGCGCGACCATTGTCGATTTGCCAAAAAGTGTAGACCGCCAGACGCGATTATCCTTACGTTTGCTGGCGTCAAATGCCCTGGGTGGCGTACAAAATGTACGGGTTGGCTACTACGGCGCTGAACATTTACGTGCAGGCGAAACCTGGCGCATGCGGTTAAAGCTGCGGCGCCCGCACGGTGAGGTTAATCCAGGCGGTTTTGATTTTGAACGCGCTGCTGCGGCAAATCGTATTGATGCCGTGGGCTATGTGTTGAGCTTAGGCGAGCGCCTACAGGGCGCGCGCGGCATCAATGCCCTGCGCGAGCGTTTAAGTGATCAGATTGCTACAGTAGTTCCGCCATCGCGCGAACGTGCGCTGATTCAGGCGCTGAGCGTGGGCGACACGCGCAGCCTGAGCGATGCCGACTGGCAGCTGATGCGCGCAAGTGGCATCACCCATTTGATCGCGATTAGCGGCCTGCACGTAACCTTGCTGGCAACCCTTGGTGCAGGCTTCGCGTATGCGGTGTGCTGGCTGTTTCCAGGCATGACGCGGCGCTGGCCCAGGCCGCAAGTGTGTGCCGTTGTGGGCCTGATTTGCGCCACGCTGTATGCGTTATTGGCGGGTTTTGGCGTGCCGGCGCAACGCACGTTATTAATGTTAGCCGCCTTATTGCTTGGCATCATATTTAAGCGCGTGCAGAGCCTTTGGCAGGGCTTTGCACTTGCGCTCATTGCGGTACTGGTCGTCGATCCGATGGTGGTTTTGAGCCCTGGTGCCTGGTTAAGCTTTAGCGCGGTTGGACTGCTGATTATTGTTTTTGGGCAACGCTTTCCCAAGCCCGGCTGGTGGCGCGAATTGCTCGGTGCGCAGCTACTGATGACGCTCGGGCTATTGCCGCTGAGCCTGGTTTTTTTTGGCCAAGCCGCACTCGCCGCACCGCTGGCAAATTTGATCGCGGTACCGTTAGTTTCCTTAGTGATTGTGCCCATTGTGCTGGCGGCGACCGTGCTGCTGCTAGGTGCCCAAGTGACGTTGGCAGCGCCGTTGCTCAAGCTTGCAGTATTTATTTGGCATGGGCTGTTGGTGCTGCTCACCGGGCTATCTCGTCCCGCCGCTATGACGCTGTATTTCGCGCCACCCAGCGCGCTTGCAGTGGCACTTGCAGCGTGCGGTGTACTGCTGATGTTTAGCCCGCGCGGTGTGCCATTGCGCTATTTTGGCGCGCTGCTGCTGTTGCCAATGCTGCTGGCAAAGCCGCCTGCGCCGATTCCATCTGGCGAGTTTCAGTTGACGCTGTTTGATGTTGGCCAGGGCCTAAGCACGCTGGTGCGCACGCAACATCACGCGCTGCTGTTTGACACAGGGCCCGGTGCACCGGATGGTGCGAATGCGGGCGAAAGTATTGTGGTGCCGAGTTTGCGCGCGCTGGGCGTGGCGCGTCTCGATCTGATCATGGTCAGCCACGGCGATGCCGATCATGCGGGCGGTTTAGCGGCAGTGCGCAGCGCGTTTGCGACACCCGTTTCCACCAGTGCTACCGACAAAATCCCCGACAGTTTTGCCTGCGTCGCCGGGCAACATTGGCAATGGGATGGCATTGAGTTCGCCGTGCTGCATCCCAATCTAGGACTGCCATATTTAGCCAATCAAAGCTCGTGCGTGCTGCACATTCGTAGCCTCAACAATGCTGCCAGCGCTTTACTGCCGGGTGATATTGATGCGGTGATCGAAGCACGCTTGCTGCGCACCCAAGCGCCGCAACTGGCAGCGAACCTGCTGATCGCGCCGCACCATGGCAGTGCCGGTAGTTCCAGCGCTGAGTTTTTGACGTCCGTGCACCCAAGCATGGTGCTGTATCCCAGTGGCTACGCCAACCGCTTCGATTTCCCGCGCCAAATCACCCGCCAGCGCGTGCAAAGCATCGGCGCGCAGGAGCGGATCACCGGCGATGCCGGCGCGCTACACGCCGAGTTTGACGCGCAAAGTCAGCGCTGGAAAATTAGCTCAGTGCGCGATGCTGATCCGCGCTGGTGGCGCTGACTGTCGCCTGTGATGGCTGCGGTGCTATCCAGCGCGCTGCGGGCCGATTTAAATGTCAGGCACTATTGAGTGAGAAATTAATCCTCGCGGCAATGACTTATGTCGATCTAAACCCTGTGCGCTCAAAGCAATGATAGAAACTATCCATGTAATTTTCTGGTGCAGTCGTGATTCAGCAACATCAACACGCGAGCAAGCTGTTGATTAGCGCATTTCCCGATTAACATCAGGTCGCCAATCTAAGAAACTACGAAACAAACTCAATCGGACCCACACTCATGAATTCGCACCGCCGCACCAAAATTATTGCCACGCTCGGCCCCGCCACTGATAAACCCGGCGTGCTGCAAAAATTACTCGAGGCGGGCGTGAACGTGGCGCGCTTAAATTTATCGCACGGTGTCGCGGAGGATCATTTGCGGCGCGCCGAAGAAGTGCGTGAGATGGCGCTAAAGCTGCGCATTGAAGTTGCGGTATTGGCAGATTTGCAGGGGCCGAAAATCCGCATTCGCACCTTCGCCAACGGCCCGGTAAATTTGGAAACCGGCCAAGCTTTCACGCTTGAGTGCGATAAAAACGCCAAGCCCGGCGACGCGACCCGGGTGGGCGTAAGTTATTTAGAGCTGTGTTTGGATGTCAAAGCCGGTGACACGCTGCTACTTGACGATGGTTTGGTCGCGATGAAAGTCGATGCGGTCAAAGGTGTGAATGTGCACTGCACTCTGTTGACTGATGGCACCTTGAGTGATCGCAAAGGCATCAACCGATTGGGCGGGGGCTTAAGTGTCGCGGCACTTTCGGATAAAGATCGCGCCGATATCGAATTGACTGCGCGCATGGGTGCGGATTTTTTAGCGGTCAGTTTTCCAAAAACAGCGGCGGATATGAATGAGGCGCGCGCGCTGTTGCGTGCCGCCGGGTCAAGTGCGGCTTTGGTGGCAAAAATTGAGCGCGCTGAAGCGATTGAAAATTTGGCGGAAATTATCGATGCCTCGGAAGCGATTCTGGTGGCGCGCGGTGATTTGGGCGTGGAGATTTCTTACGCCGAATTACCCGGCCTGCAAAAACGCATTATTCGGGAAACGCTGGCGCGCAACAAAGTCGTAATCACCGCCACGCAAATGCTGCAATCGATGGTGGAATCACCGATTCCGACGCGCGCTGAGGTACTTGATGTTGCCAATGCGGTGCTCGATGGCTCAGATGCGGTGATGCTCAGCCAGGAAACCGCCGGTGGTAAGCACCCGGAAAAAGCGGTGATTGCGATGCGCGATATTTGCTTGGCCGCCGAGCGCAACAAAATTGATTCGCGCGAATATTCATTGGACGCGCAGCGCATTGATCGCTCCGATCAGGCCATTGCCATGTCGGCGATGCTGTTGGCAAACCGCATTGGCGTGCGCGCAATTATTGCGCTGACCGAATCGGGCGCGACCGCGCAGTGGCTGTCGCGCTATCGCTCGTCGATTCCAATTTATGCCATGTGTAGGCAGGCCGATTCGCGCCGCCGCATGATGCTGTACCGCGACGTCTACCCAGTGGCGTTTGATCCACAAGGTACGGATCCTAACAATGCCGTGCGTCTAGCCGTGGAAGCGCTTTTCGCTCAGGGGCGCCTGAGCGTGGGTGATCGCGTGGTTATGACGACCGGCGATCACACTGGCAAATTAGGCGGCACCAATACCCTTAAACTGTTGCGCGTCGGTTCCGGCGGCAGCCCTGAAGGCATGGCGGATTTATAGACCATGACCACTGCAAACGCTGCACCAACAGATATCGACACCCTAAATGCCTGCCTAAGCCGTGTCAGCGCCGCGTGGCTGGCAAACACCCCAAGCTACGCCCAGCGCATGACAGATTTGGCCAAACTAGCGGCAGAAGTAGTGGCGCACAAAGACGAGTTGGTTGCTGCGGTTAGCGCCGATTTTGGCCGCCGTTCGCGCCACGAAACCCTGCTCGCAGACGTAATGATGGTGTTGGAAGACATCAAAGACGCGCGCAAACGTCTATCTTCCTGGATGCGGCCAAAGCGGGTCGCGGTGGACTTCAAAGCCTGGCCGGCGAGCGCGCAAATTTTGTACAAACCGCTAGGCGTGGTCGGCATTTTGTCGCCATGGAATTACCCGATTCAATTAAGCCTTAGTCCGCTTGTGGCAGCCATTGCGGCGGGTAATCACGTGATGCTGAAACCCTCGGAACACACGCCTGAAACTTCGGCCTTGCTGGAAAGCTTGCTGGCAAAAGTGTTCCCACCCGAGCGTGTCTCGGTAGTGCAGGGCGAAGCGGAAGTGGCGCAGCTGTTTTCCACTCTCGCCTTCGATCACTTGCTCTACACCGGATCAACCGCGGTTGGCAAATTGGTGATGGCGGCAGCCGCGAAAAATCTTACGCCGGTGACGCTGGAACTGGGCGGCAAATCGCCGTGCTTGATTGCCCCTGACTACCCAATTGCGCACGCGGCCGAGCGGGTGGTGCAAATGAAGCATCTCAACGCCGGGCAAACCTGCATCGCACCCGATTACGTGCTGGTTGCAGCCGCGCAAGTGGACGCCTTCAGGGCTGCCTATCGCCACGCAGTTGAGGCGGCCTACCCGAATATTGCCAGCAACCCGGATTACACCAGCATCGTCAGCGAGCGCCAATTTCAGCGCTTGAATCATTATTTGGCGCAAGCGGAGAGCCTGGGCGCCACCGTCGAGCGCATCTGCCCAGGCGATGCCCCAGAAAGTGCGGCCCGCGTGCTACCACCGACGCTGGTGTTTGGCACCACGCCGGACATGAAGCTGATGCAGGAAGAAATTTTCGGCCCCATTTTGCCGGTATTGAGCTATGAAAAAATCGAAGATGCGCTCGCCACTATCCACAGCCATCCACGACCACTTGCGTTTTATCACTTCGATCATCAGCGCGCCCGCACCGACGAAATCTTGAGCAAAATTACCGCTGGTGGCGTGACGGTCAACGACTGCGCGATGCACTTTAC
>JANNYO010000104.1:0-19648 GCA_031410115.1 Rhodanobacteraceae bacterium
CGTGCAGACAGCCCGCAAGTTTGAAGCTTTTCTTTGCTGTTGTCGCCTCTTCCGATGCCAAAACGGACAAAAGTTTTAAGTTAAAAATTGAAATTTATATCATTAAGAAAATTCCAATTTTTTAACATAAATGTATTTCTACGCGCGCGCGCAGCAGCATCCAAACGCACTGATGCTCGCCGGAATCACCATGCTCTCCATGATTGGTTCGTGTGTCGCAAGTGGTTTAGCTGGCGCGAGCGTGCCGCTGACCCTGAAAAAACTCGGCGCTGACCCAGCGACTGCGTCCAGTATCTTCCTGACGACTGCGACTGATGTAGCCAGCATGGGATTATTTTTGGGGTTAGCGACGTTGCTGTTGATGTAGGCACATCAATAGCAAGACTTATGCCGCATCGCCCCTGCTTTAAACTCCAACCGGCGTCAAATCATGACCGAAACCCTGCACCTTATTGACGGCTCTGGCTATTTATTCCGCGCCTACCATGGCCTGCCCAAGCTTTCCAACGCAGCAGGCGAACCTACCGGCGCGCTTTTTGGCGTGGTTAATATGCTGCGGCGGCTGGTGTTGGAAGAAAAACCTAAATTTGCTGCGTTTGTTTTTGACGCGTCCGGGCCAACGTTTCGCAATACGCTGTATAGCGAATACAAAGCACACCGGCCGCCGATGCCGGATGAATTGCGCTTACAAATCGAACCTCTGCTGGAATTGGTCGCGGCCCTGGGCTACCCGGTGCTGCGCGAATCGGGGGTGGAGGCGGACGATGTGATCGGCACGCTAGCGGTGCAGGCAGTGGCGGCCGGCATGCGCGTGCAAATCTCCACCGGCGATAAAGATTTGACCCAGCTGGTGAATGATTCGGTGCTGTGGGTGAATACCATGAGCAACGAAAAGCTCGACGCGGAGGGTGTTAAACGCAAACACGGCGTGCGCCCGGATCAAATTATTGACTATCTTGCGCTGGTCGGGGACGTGGTGGATAACATCCCGGGCGTTTCTAAATGCGGCCCAAAAACGGCGTCAAAGTGGTTAGAAGACTATCAAACGCTGGATAATTTGGTCGCCAATGCGGACAAAATTCCCGGCAAAATCGGCGAGTATTTGCGCGCCGCGATTCCGCAGTTGCCGCTCTGTCAAACCCTCACCACGGTGAAGCTTGACTGCGCACTGGCGCTCGGGCCGACGGATTTACGGCTGAAGTCAGCCGACGCTGCACTGCTAGAACCACTCTATCGACGCTACGGTTTCAATCAAGCGCTGCGGGAGTTGGGCGGCGCGATTGGCAGCGGCGTGGTGATTCCCAGCGTCAAAGTGCCCGATGTGGTGGAAAAACACTACGAGTTGATTGTTAGCGAAGCGCAGCTCGATCAGTGGCTGGCACGTTTGCGCGCCGCGCCTGAGTTTGCTTTTGATACCGAAACCACCGGCTTAAATCCGCTGGAAGCGGAAATCGTCGGCATTAGTTTTGCCACGCAACCGGGCGTTGCGGCTTATCTGCCACTGAAGCACGTGCATGCCAGTGCTAAACCTGTGCTGGTTAAAGTGTCAAAAAACAAAAAGTCGGCGGTAGTTGCAGCGCCTTCAGACGATTTGTTTGCTACGCCAACCGCGCCAGAAGCCAGCGTGCCAGAAGCCAGCGTGCCAGAAGCCAACGTGCCAGAAGCCAGCGTGCCGCCACCGACGCAGCTAGATCTTGCCCATGTCATGCGCGCATTGAAGCCAATTTTGGAAGATCCAACCATCGGCAAAATCGGCCACCATGGTAAATATGATCTGCATATTTTGGCGCGTTACGGCATTGCAGTAGCGGGTTACACGCACGACTCAATGTTAGCTTCCTACGTATTGAACTCGAACGCGACGCAGCACAATATGGATGCGGTGGCGAAGAAGTATTTGGACTACACAACAATCAAGTATGAAGACGTCGCCGGCAAAGGCGTCAAGCAAATTCCGTTTGCGCACGTGGAGCTTGAGCAAGCGTTGGCGTATGCCGCTGAAGATGCGGACATTACCCTGCGGCTGAAATTAGCGATTGAACCGGCCTTGGCGCAACACGCGCCGCTGGCGGAAATTTACGCGCAGATGGAAATCCCGCTGGTGCCGGTGCTGGCGGCGATGGAATCAGCCGGAATTTTGTTGGATACCGCGGAGCTCAAGCGCCAGAGCGCCGATTTGGGTTTGGCGATGGCGGCACTTGAGGCGACAGCATTTGAAAGCGCTGGTCGCAACTTTTCCATGGATTCGCCGAAGCAGTTGGGCGTGCTGTTGTTTGAAGAACTGAAGTTGCCGGCGAAGCAAAAAACGCCGTCCGGCCAGCCGTCCACCAGTGAAGACGCACTCGAGGAATTGCTTGATTTGCACCCGCTGCCGGGCATGATTTTGGCCTATCGCAGCTTGGCGAAACTTAAAGGCACCTACACCGATACGCTGCCGGAATTGGCCGACGCGCAGGGCCGCGTGCACACCAGTTTTCATCAATCGGTGGCGGCCACCGGGCGCTTGTCGAGCTCAAACCCCAACCTGCAAAATATCCCGATCCGCACCCCCGAAGGCCGCAAAATCCGCCGCGCTTTTATCGCCCCACCGGGGTTTGTGTTGATGGCGGCGGATTACTCGCAAATCGAGCTGCGCATCATGGCGCATCTGTCCGACGACCCGGGCCTGCTGAGTGCTTTTGCCAGCGGCAGCGACGTGCACCGCGCCACCGCAGCAGAGATTTTCAACGTTGAACTTGCCGCCGTCGACAACAACCAGCGCCGCGCCGCAAAAGCGATCAACTTCGGCCTGATTTACGGCATGAGCGCCTTCGGCCTAGCGCGCAATTTGGGCATTGCCCGCGATATTGCCCGGGATTACGTCGAACGCTATTTCGTGCGCTACCCCGGCGTCAAACGCTACATGGAAGCCACCCGAAAATTGGCACACGAGCAAGGATTTGTCGAAACCACCTTCGGGCGGCGGCTATATTTACCTGAACTCGCTAGCCGCAATTATCAGCTGCGTCAGGGCGCCGAACGCCAAGCGATCAACGCCCCGATGCAGGGTACCGCCGCCGACATTATCAAGCGCGCAATGCTTAGCGTGCAGCCCTATTTGGCCGGCTGCGAGCAGGAAATTCGCATGCTGCTGCAAGTGCACGATGAACTGGTGTTTGAAGTACGTAGCGATTGCGTGGACAAATACAAAATCGGAATTGTCGAACGCATGAGTGGTGCGGCGGAGCTCAAAGTGCCGCTTTTGGTAGAGGTGGGTGTGGGGTTGAATTGGGATGAGGCGCATTGATGGCGTTGGACGATGGAGTTGGACCGCCAGCGACGAATCATTTGGTCAGCCCCCTCAACAACGCCACCACCCGCGCTTGCGCCCGGCTCGAATACACCAATTGCGTATGGGACAAATTTAATCTTTCGTGATGCGTCAGCCACGCTGCTTGAGTTTCTTCGATGCCGACTGAGCCATCATTTTCGGCATCAAAGCGGGCAAATAATTTGCCGCCGCCTACGCTGCGCGTGCCGGCTAAGACACTGACTTTTATCGATTCGGGCAGCGCTAACTCAATGCCTTTTAGCAGCGGTGGACTGGCGTGCCCGAGGATCGTTTTGAAAGGCGCGCGCTGCATTTTTTTGATCACTGTAGAGCCGTTGATCGGCGTGCCTAGGCAAACGATGTGCCCGGCACAGAGCTCGGGCCGTCGTTGAATCAGATCTAGCACCAGCAGGCCGCCCATCGAGTGTGCGACGAAATTGCACGCAGTACCAATACGGTCTTCGATCAAGCGCGCGAGGCCGTCTTGATTTTGCTGATACGGCGCTAACGCGCTGGCATAGTGGTAGCGATAGCAGCGGAAATTGGCGCGCACCAGCGCATTTTTTAATGGCCGCATTTGCCATGCGCCCATCCACAAACCATGCACGATCACGACCGGCGGGCTGAGTTGCACGTTCATGCTGGCGTTTTGGCCCATGGTTGCTGGGCGGTGGGCGGTGATTCGCTTGCCGCATTCCAATCCCGCTGCAATAGCCCCATCAACACTAAGTCTTGATGGCGCCCGCCCCAAAAACCGGCCTCGCGCTGTAAGGCTTCGCGCACGAACCCTTGGCGGGTTAACAGCCGTAACGAGGCGATATTGTTTGGCTGCACGTGTGCTTCGATGCGGTTGAGTTTGAGTGCATCAAAAGCCCAGCCCAGCAGGCCGGCAACTGCTTCTGTGCCAATGCCGCGTCCGCGTTGCGCTGCCGCAACGTCGTAACCTAAAACCGCCGTGTGCCAGGCGCGGTTTTGCTTGAATACGCCGCAGCTGCCGATCAGCAAATCCGGCTGTGTTTTCAGCGCGATGCCAAAGCGCATTCCTGGGTTGGGCCAGCTGCGCGCGGCTTCAAAAGTGGTGATCAGCAGATGCGCTTGGCTGATATCAGTCAGCGGGTCGCTGCCGAATAGCGCCATTGCGGCGGCGTCGCTGTGATTGGCATAGAGCGCTGCGGCGTCACTGGCAACGATTTGGCGCAGCAGCAGGCGTTGCGTTCGCAGCTTAGGGAAGTCGCTTAAATTTGCTTGATTTGACGCGCTCATTGACGCAGCAATGCCTGATAGCACGCAAGCGTTTTCGCCTGCATCTGCGCCATTGTCGGCACTTTGCTTAGGTCGGCGGCTTGTGGCTTTTGTAGCAACGCCTGCGCGCGATCTGCCAATTGCATCTGATCACCCAAGGGCACTAAACCGGCGGGAAAAGCCCGGCGTAACTGTTCGCCAACGCCGCCGTGATCAAAGCCAACCACGTTGGCACCGCACAGCAAAGCTTCAGCAACGGTGCGGCCGAAACTTTCCGGCCGGTTTGACAGCTGTAAAGCTAGGGCCGCGTGCGCATACATTGCGGGCAAATCATTGCGTGATTCGCTAAATACGCATTGGGTGCTCAAGCCTAATTCTGCGCACGTGCGTTTAACTTCGTCCAAATAAGTTGACCGACCCGCTTCAACGATGCCAGCAAAAAACAGCGCCGCATCCACGCCACGCGCGCGCAAATTGGCCAATAGCGTTAGCGCCTCAAGATGACCTTTTAGCCGCGTACCGCGTCCGGCAAGCACGAGCAGCTTTTTCTCGAATAAGTTAGGAAACTTCGCATCGAACTCGGCGCGCCACTGCGGCGTATTTTGCCCAGGAAAAAATTGATCCGTATCGGCGCCCCGTTCGATCACGGTCAACGGTGTATTTCGATCTAGCTGTATGTTCGGATAGTTTGCCAGCACATAATCTTTCGCGGTTTGGCTAACCGCAATGGCGCATTCGCCCGCGTGTTGAATCGCGCTGTAACGACTGACCGAGTGCAGGCCGTGCACAGTCGTCACCCAACGTGGGCGTTTTTTTTTGGTCAGCGTTTTTAGCGCCAGCCAGGTCAGCCAGCTGGGCAAACGCGAGCGCGTATGGACAATATCAACGCGCATCAATAAGCGGCGCAGCGCAAAAAAGTCCAGCAGCACCAGCGGGTTTTTGCGCCCCAGCGCGAGCGGTATAAGCTCAGCGCTGCGCTCAGCCCAGGCGCTCCAGTGCCCAGGCTTGGCTGCAATCAGCGCGCGATGGCCGGCAGCTTTTAGCGCTTCAGCGATTTCAATTGCGCTGCGCTCAGCACCGCCTGCGTTCAGCGCCGGAATGATTTGCAGAACGGTCATGTGCATGGTGTTGGCGGACGTGGTCAACGGCGCAGTCAAAATTTGCCGGTTTGAATATAGTTGAGAGCAAGTTTTCGCACGGCGCGATTGCCCGGCAGCCAGGTGTGCCCGACGGCAACGCGCTGCAGTGCATCCATGCCGTCCAAGTGCGTGCTGGCGACGCTTACTTTGCCATCTCCGGGCAGTGAAACGGCGGGTAAGAACCAATTCTGGGTCGCGCTGTCGCCGGCAACCACGGCAAACTTGATCGGCAAACTGGGCAGCATATTCGGGCTTGAGTTTGCCGCAGTTGACAGCGCTGCACCTGCCGGGCCGAGTGCTAGGCGGTACCACCACCTTTTCCCCCAGGCATCAACAATTTCACTGCCGTGATTCGGCGGGCCGAGCAAAACCGCACGGCCGAAATTGACCGTGTTGATTGCGCCCAGTTTTTCGGTGTCAGCAAAATATTGCCGCAGCACGATTGCACCCATTGAATGCGTGACGAAATGAATCGGTGCACGCTCGGCGCATTTTTGCACCGCATGCGTGACGTATTGCGCCAATTTTGGCAGCGTCTTGGCGCGCGATGGATAGCCCTGATTGACGACGACGAAGCCGGCGGCGCGAAAATCACGCGCCAGTGCGTTCATGGAAAAAGCGCTTCGGCCCAGGCCGTGCAGAAGCACGACGCATTGCGCCGCGGGTGGCAGATCTAGCACGCTAAACCTGGGTCAAGGCGTGCGCCAATGTGCGCAGGCCGACTGCCGTGGCACCGGCGGCAAACATCGGGCCATCGCTTTCGGCAAATGCGGCGGCGATGTCTAGATGAATCCAGTTGCGATCCTCGGGCACAAAGCGCGATAGAAAGCCCGCAGCATTGCTGGCACCACCCGGGCCGCCGCCTTTGACGGCGCGAGAGTTGGCGGTGTCAGCATATGGGCTTGGGCATTTGCTTTGATGAAATGGCGCCAGCGGCAAAGGCCAGTGCGGCTCTTCGTTGAGCTCCGCCCACTGCAAATATTGATCACTTGCGGCGCGGCGGGTGCTAAACACCGCGTTGTAATCGCCGCCGGTTGCGGTAACTGCGGCACCCGTCAACGTGGCGGCATCAAAAATCCAGGGTGCGCCGGTTGCAGCGGCGTCGATCAAGCCGTCAGCCAGAACCAAACGCCCTTCGGCATCGGTGTTTACCACCTCAACCGTCACGCCGTTGCGGTAGCGCAAAACATCGCCAAGCTTGTAGGCATGCCCGCTGATCAAATTTTCCGCGCAGCACAAAAACAACTTGACGCGCTTATTCAGGCCGCAGGCAATCGCTAAGGCGAGCGCTGCCGTCACGGTCGCGGCACCGCCCATATCGTGTTTCATCGTCACCATGCCAGCGCTTTCTTTGATCGAATAGCCACCGGAATCAAAGGTAATGCCCTTGCCGACCAACGCCGCAGCAACCGGTGCATCTGGGTTTGCGCTGGGATTGAAGTCCACACTTAACAGCACCGCACCGCGCACCGAGCCGCGCCCCACGCCGTGCAATCCGGCATAGCCTGCGGCCGCCAGGGCATCGCCAGCGAGCATTGATGCGCTGATTTTGGCACCGCCAAATTCGCGCAAAAACGCCAAGCTAGAATCCGCCAAGGCCTGCGGGCTCAAGTCTTCTGGGGTCGCGTTGGTGATTTGTTTAAGCCACAGGGCGCAACGTTTACGCGCGGCAAGCGCAGCAGGAAGCGCTACGGCGTCGGGTTTTTTTGCGCTGGCATAACCCTGAAAAAATGCCCACTGCGCGGACTCATCCCAACTGCCCGAAAGTTCTGCACCCAATAGGCCAAAACCGCTCAATCTGCGCGCCGCCATTTGAATTTTACGCAGGCGCTCGGGTGCACTTTGGGCCACGTGCACGGTCGCACGGGTCGCATCCAACGACACCAAATTGCCCGTGAATGCACCCGTCGCTGGCTCGGGAGATAAATAAACTGCCAAATTTGTCATCTTTGTGACTCAACTCATATTGAATTAGAAGCGAAATCTTACGCCAGACTGGGGCTGAGCATAGGCTTTGATTACTCAAAATTCTTGCACGAAACTTGCTTTGTCAAAAGTCTTTCATATTTTCAATGACCGGGACTTTTGACGTATTGCGGAACTTTGCGCTTGTCAGCAGTATCCTCAGTCGCCCTTGTATTTTCATGCACAACCCACTTAATTTGGTTTTTTATCGATGCTGCCGGCGAAAGAGTTAACCCGAAAAATTTGTATGCTGGGCGATTTTGGCGTCGGTAAAACCAGCTTAGTTGCGCGCTTTGTGCATTCAGCGTTTAGTGAAAAATATGTCACTACCGTTGGCGTCAAAATTGATACCAAGCAGCTTGAGCCGACCTCCGTCGATGCACCGCGCGTCAAGCTGGTGCTATGGGATATCGCCGGTAAAAACGCGCTGGACAGCGTCAAGCTTAGCTATCTGGCGGGCACCACGGGCGTGGTGTTGGTCGCTGACGGCACGCGTGAGGCGACGCTACGCTCAGCGCTCTATTTGTTGATGCAGGCGCGCCAGGAAACCAATCCAGAACTGCCTGCGGTATTGCTGGTGAACAAATTTGATCGGCTCGAGGATTGGGAGGTCACCGCCGCGATGTTGGCGGAGCTGCGCAATTCGCTGCCGGTATTTGAAGCCAGCGCATTGAGCGGCGAAGGCGTGGAGCCGGGTTTTCAGGCGCTGACCCGATTGATGATGGCGGGGGCAAAATGAGTGCTTTACCGCGTGCGGTGCAAGAGCACTTAAACCGCGCAGCCATTGCGCCGGTAGATTCATTGCTGCTGAGCGTGGATGAAAACTGGACTATGCAGGGCTATACGGGTGACTTGGCGCGCTTTGGCCTGGATTTAATGCCGGCTGAGGAAATTTCCGCTTTGCTTAAAGCGCTGTGTATGGGCCTGCCGCGCGTTCGCGGTGCCGCGCTAAAACACATCGGTTTGCCGAACGGGCGCTTTGTTGATTTGCATTTGTTTAGCTCCAAAATTGGCGTGCATGTGCTGCTGCTCGACGCGCGTGAGGAAGTTGAAAAAACCCGTGTTTGGCAGCAAAGCGCGCAGGAAACCGAATTAAAGTCTTACGAAAAAACCCGCGAAATTCGCAAACAGCGCGGCAGTTTGAGCGACGTACGCAAAGAGCGCGACGTGCTCGCTTGGGCACTGGCCTTGGCGCAGGCGCGTGCGGGTCAGTTGCGCCACGAACTATTTGCCACCGGTGCGGACGTCGCGGCATTGGCCAGCGCACTTGAGCGCACCGAACGCAATGCGCCGTTGCAGCGCAGCCCTGCGCCGTCCACGGTGGATGCGGTGGCGCAGGCTTTGGAAAAACTCAGCGTGGCGCAAATTACCTTGAGTCGTGATCGCTTAGATGCCCGGCCAATTCCTGCCGACGCCTCGGCGTGCGCAAGTGCACTTTTGCCACTCTTGATGTTCGCACACCGGCGCGCGGCGCTGTCTACGCCTCAGCTCAACGCGACCCTAAAACTTGAACACGATGCGCTGTTGCTCAGCGCGTATTGCGGTGTCGCTGATTTGACTGCACGCGAATCCGCCTTGGCGTGGGAGCGAAAATTACCCGCTAGCCACTACGCCACGCCGGACGCGCCGAGCTGGCTACCCTCGGATTTAGCGCTGGTCCTGTGCGGGCAGCGTCAGCTCACTATGGGTGCGCGATTGACGCGTCAGTTTGAACCCAGCGTGGGTTTAACGCTCATACTCAGCATTCCGGTACCCCGATTACTGAGTGCGCCAACGCGCGAACACAGCGTTCCAATGCCGGTGCCACGAACGCGCCTTGCGCTTGCGGTTGGCGCGCGCTGCTGCCTGATTAGCCATGATCAAGCACTGGCGCAAATTGTCGCCACCGCTGTCGAATCACGCGGTTTATCACTGGAACAACCGCAGCAGGTTGAAGGTTTGCTCAGCCAATTGATGGCGAAACCGCCGCACGTACTGTTGATTGATCCAAACCTCGCAGGCGCGGCAAAATTTGCTTTCAGCGCGCGCAGCGCAGGCTTTGCCGGCATGATCATTGCGCTGCGCCCAGTCACCGGTGGGGCCGCAATCAAAGCCGCGTTTGATGGGGTTTCTGAGGCGATTTCTGCAAGCGCGATTGTTGCGGTTTTGTTTGGGTAGATTGCTAGACCTAGGCTAAGCTCTCTGCATGACTCACAACATCGATCTCAATTGCGATCTCGGCGAATCCTTCGGCCATTGGCCAATGGGCAACGATGCCGGCGTGATTCCGTTTGTTAGCAGTGTCAACATCGCCTGCGGTTTTCATGGCGGTGATGCGCGCACCATGTTGCGCACCTTGGCGCTGGCAAAATCCCATGGTGTAGCGGTAGGCGCACATACCGGGCTGCCTGATTTGCGTGGCTTTGGCCGACGCGAAATGCAACTGGACGCCGATGATTTGTACTGCGATACGCTTTATCAGTTAGGTGCGTTTGCGGCGTTGGCGCAGGCGGCTGGGCTGCACGTCGGGCACATCAAGCCGCACGGCGCGCTCTATCACATGCTTGAGTGCCAACCGCTGCTTGCAGCCAGTTTTGTCCGCGCGGCAAAGGATTTCTCCGACGCGTTGACGGTTGTAGGCTTGGCGCAGGGGAATTTACTGCACTTCGCGCATGCGGCGGGTTTGCCGGTCAGGCACGAAATGTTTGCGGATCGTGCCTACCAGGCAAACGGACGTTTACTACCGCGCGGGCAGCCGGGTGCGGTGCTTGATGACCCAGAAGTCGCGGCTGCGCAGGTGCTGCGCGTGCTGCGGACGGGCAGCTTGATTGCGATCGACGGTGCATGCCTGAGGTTGCACTGCGACACCGTTTGCATCCACGGTGACCGTGTGGACGCGGCGCAATTTGCCGCCGCCTTGCACGCGCATTTGCGGGCGGCGGGCGTCGTTATTGCGCTCAGCGCATGAGCGTGCTTTGGGGTGTTGTGGTGTTGATCGTTGGCATGGCGCTGCGAATCAATCCGCTCGCGGTCGTGTTGACCTCAGCGCTTGCCACCGGTTTTTTGGCGGGTATGACGCCCCTTAGTTTGCTCAGTTTGATCGGCGAGAACTTTCGCGATAAGCGTTTTTTAATGGTGTTTTTGCTGGTGCTGCCTTTGGTGGCAACGCTGGAAAATTTAGGTCTGCGCGAATATCTAAAACGTCGAATGTCGGCGCAGCGCCGGGCAACGTTAATCTCTGTGCTCAGCAGCTATTTTCTCGTGCGCCAACTTGCCGCAGCCTGCGGTTTGACGTCACTGGGCGGGCACCCTCAAAGTGTGCGTCCGCTATTGGTGCCGTTGGCTGAATCGGCGGCAACCCAGCGTTTTGGCGTGCTCAAAGCGGCGCAGTTGGACAAGCTAAAAGCCTTTTGTGCGGGTACTGATAACATTGCGCTGTTTTTTGGTGAAGACTTATTTCTCGCGTTTGGCGCGGTGCTGTTGATGCAAGCGACGTTGAAAGATTATGGCGTTGCCGCCGAAGCGCTGCATATCAGTCTGTGGGCGATTCCAACCGCGATTTTGGCCGCGATCATCCATTTGATCCGCATTCGGCGTTTCAAACTATGAGGGCAAATTTCACCCTAACCTTAGAGCCCGCGTACTGGCTGTTGTCGGCTTTTTTTATTGTCGTCGCAGGCGTCAGTTGGCGCCAGCAGCGCCCAGTCCGGGGCGTATTTTGGCTGCTGTTGGGCGTGCTGTTTGTCGCAACACCCTATTTACCGACAGCGGTTACCGGCGCTCTGGTGCTGTTGGTCAGCGCGCTGGCCTTCGCGGCAAATTCTACCCGTCCAGATGACGATCTGGTCAAATCCCGTGAGGCGCAAGCCGCCGAGCGCAGTTTAAAATTAGGGGCAAAGCTGCTGATGCCGGCGATTGCGCTGCCACTGCTGACGGTGGCAATCACGCTGCTGTTGCGCGCCGCTGCGCCGGTGTTAGGCTTTGCTTTAGCATCTGCGGATGCACCGTTAATTGGCCTGGTCAGCGCCGCGCTGCTGGTGTTGGCGGTTGCATGCCTGGACTTGCGGTTCACCCCCGCGCGCGCGGCGACTCAGGGTGCGCAGGTGTTGGACCAAATTGGCTGGCCGGTGCTGCTGCCTATGTTGCTGGCGATTTTAGGCGCGGTGTATGCAAAGTCCGGCGTCGGTGACGCGCTGGCGGCGCATTTAAACGGCGTGTTTCCCACCGACAATCGCTACGCCTGCGTGCTGCTTTTTGGCACTGCGATGGCGCTGCTCACGATGCTGCTGGGCAATGCGTTTGCCGCTTTTCCGGTGCTGCTGGCGGCGGTTGGAATGCCGCTGGTCGTCAACCTGCATCATGGCGATCCGCTCGCGATGTCAGCGATTGGCATGCTCTGTGGCTACTGCGGCACGCTGATGACGCCACTGGCGGCGAACTTCAATTTGGTGCCGGTGGTGCTACTCGATATTCCAGATCGCAACGCCATTATTAAAGCGCAGACGCCCACTGCGTTACTGCTGCTGGCGGGAAACTTGGCGCTGCTGTGTGTACTGGTTTATCGCTAATGACGATTTTGCTGACCGGCTTTGCACCCTTCGACGGCGAGTTAACCAATCCGTCCTGGCAAGCGGTGCGTGGCTTTAACGGTCAAATAATCCATGGGCAAAAAATCCACGCAATCGAGCTGCCGACCGAATATGTGCGCGCCGCCGCGCTGTTGCGCGCCCAGCTCAAGCTGTTACAACCAAGCCTAAGCCTGTGCGTCGGTCAAGCCGGAGGCAGGGCACTGATTTCATTAGAAAAAGTAGCGATTAACTTTGCCCACGCGCGTATTGCCGACAACGCCGGCCAATGGCGCACGCACGCACAAATTAAAGCTGACGCCCCGGCTGCGTATTTCCTAAACTTTGATTTTGCCGACGCATTGTCGCGCTTAACCGACGCCGGTATCGGCGCTGAGCTTTCCCTGAGTGCCGGCGCGTTCGTGTGCAACGAAGTTTTTTACGCGCTCTGCGAATATCAGGCTGAGCACCCGCAAATGCGCGGTACGTTTATCCATATTCCGTGCGCGCCAGAGCAGGTTTTAGACAAGCCCGATACGCCAGCGATGGCGCGCACAGTCGTGCAGCGTGCGCTGTTGACTTTGCTGGAAGCACACACGATGAAAAATCCAATCCAAAGTGATGGCGATGCTTGAACCTAACAAATCCGAGCCCCTCGTGGTGGCGATTTCCTCACGTGCGCTGTTTGACTTAGATGACGCGCATCAGCTGTATTTAGCGGATGGTTTGGATGCCTACACGCGCTATCAAATGGCGCACGAGGACGAAATTTTGCGCCCCGGCATTGCCTTTCCGCTGGTGCAAAAATTGCTCAGTTTGAATCTAGCCAATCCAGCGGCAAATGTTGAAGTGATTTTGCTGAGCCGCAATTCTGGCAACAGCGGGCTGCGAATTTTTAACTCAATTGAGCATTATGGTTTAGATGTGGTGCGCGCCGCCTTCACCAACGGCGCGCCGCCCTATGCCTACATTGAAGCGTTTGGCGCCGACTTGTTTTTATCCGCGCACAGCGAGGATGTTAAACAGGCGCTGGATGCGGGCTACGCCGCCGCCAGCATTTTGCCCGGCGCTGCCAACATCGCACGTTTCCCAGAGCTGCGCATTGCCTTTGACGGTGATGCCGTACTGTTTGGCGATGAAGCCGAGCGCGTGTATCGCGAACAGGGCATGGAAAGCTTTCACGCATCCGAACGCGCGCTGGCACAAACGCCGCTGTCCGGCGGCCCGTTTCGTGGGTTTTTGAGTTCTTTGCAGCGTTTGCAAGCGGTGTTTGGCGCGCAGGATTCGCCGATCCGCACCGCACTCGTTACCGCCCGCAGCGCGCCCGCACACAAGCGCGTGATCCTAACCTTGCGTGACTGGGGCATTCGTTTAGACGAGGCGCTGTTTCTCGGCGGGCGCGATAAAGGGCCCTTTTTAGCTGCGTTCGGCGCCGATATTTTTTTTGACGATCAAAGTAAAAACATCGCGTCAGCGGCGGCAAAAAATGTCGCCGCCGCGCACGTGCCGCATGGGGTTGCGAATGGTTGAGTTTCATCAGAAGGCGAATCGGTAAAGCGAGTCGATTTCGCCACTCTTAACGATCTTCACAGCGCCTTAGCTTGTTTTTCGCATCCTATGCGCATTGATCGCGGCGCCCTCACGGCATCGCCACCTTAGCTTGACTCGTTACTCGCAATCCTTGCGCGGACCGATTTGGTCTTAGCGCTTCAACACAAGGATTTTTATGAAAAAGTTTTTCATCGCGCTTAGCGCATTTGCCTTTTCCAGTATTGCTCTCGCTGGTGCAGCGAAAAGTGACATCGTCGATACCGCAGTTGCCGCTGGGAATTTCACCACCTTGGCCGCCGCCCTGCAGGCAGCAGGTTTGATCGACACCCTGAAAGGCGCCGGTCCCTTCACTGTTTTCGCGCCCACGGACGCTGCCTTCGCCAAGCTGCCAGCTGGCACGGTCGAGAATCTATTGAAGCCTGAGACCAAAGCAAAACTGGTCGACATCTTGACCTATCACGTCGTCGCGGGAAAAGTGGATGCCAAGACCGCCGTCACATTAGATGAAGCAACGATGGTCAACGGCGACAAAGCCGATATTCAAGTCACCGGTAAAACCGTCACGATCGATGGCGCCAATATCAGCGCCACCGACATTATGAGCAGCAACGGCATTATTCATGTTATCGATTCAGTGATGATGCCGCCTGAAGGTTAGGTTGCTAATCAGCCAGTGGCGCAAAGTTTTGCGCCACTGGTTCTAACGTCTGGTCACTACAGCGCACAGTCCTCCATACAGCCGTTGCATTACCGGTGTGGGCCATCACTCCAACACCACAATAGCCGCAGCAGCAGGCAACAACTGTGCTTCGCGCGCGAGCACTTTGCGCTCGTACATGCTGTTGGCCACGCTGCGCGGGCGGGCAAACGTGCCGGCGTTGGTGGCTTTGATGCGATAGCGATACTCGCTTACCGCATCAGTTGCGGTGGTGTAAATCACCACGCGATCTTCGCGCACCTCGCTGTGCGCGGGGCTGCTGCCTGCGCTGGTTGAAATCGCGCTGTCCACGCCGCCATCGCTGATCGCATCAAACCCGCCGGGCAGCAAATCAACCAAGGCAATATCGAAGTGGCTTTGGTTATCAATACTGCGCAGTTTCACAACTACGCTCAACTCTTCACCAATTTTAATGGGCTTTGTCAGCGGGCTTCCGCTGGCATCCAAATAGACTTTGCTGACTTCAATGCCGCTATTGACCGCAGCGACATCGAGCGCCTGATCGAAGCCTGCCTCGGTTAGGGCATACCAAACCGGGCCGCTGCCGGGCTTGCTAATCGTCAATAATTTCGCAGCATCGGTGAATGCGCCCGAATACAGCCAACCTTGCGCCGTACCAAAAGCGCTTGCAGCACCGGAGCTGATGGTTTGTTTAAATCCGATCGTGCTGGGCGGGGCATTTTGTGCCGCCGCTTCTAGTGCCAGCATGGTTAGCGCAGACGACAAGGTGTTATTCGTGCCCTCTACTATCGGTGCGATCAAGCGCTCGTCGGTTTGTGGCGTGATTAACTTCGCCTGATTTGGAAAATGCAAATGCAGCAAATAGACATTGAGCGCATCCGCCACCGTCGGGTCGTAATAGTTTGCATAGCGGTAGTCGACTTTCGCCTGCGTATTCAACGCGACTACCGCCGCTTGCGCGCGCATGTCGCTTGCAGCATTCACTTTTAACAATTTAAGGCTGGCTGCCAACAGCAAAGATGTCACATCCTTACGCTGACTTTCCGGCACATTTTTATCCAGCATTTCTTGGATGCCCGCGATCTCGGCGGTAGTGGTGATGCCAGCGCGGGTGCGTACATAGGTGGCAAATGCGCGCGTGCGCAGGCCCGCTAAATCATTGAGGGATGCGTCGTTCGCCAGTGTTTTTAGATAGCGTTCGGTATTCGGCCACAGCGCCGCCGCGCGCTCCACACGGCGGGTTTTTGCCTCTTGAATCAATAAACCGACGTAGGCGGAAACAAAGGCATCGGCATTCGGCGTTTGCTGCCACAGGCCAAATCCGCCTTCGGAATTTTGACGACTTGCAAGCAAGCTTACAATCGTATCGAATTCAATCGGCGTCGCGCCGCTGGCGGATAGCGGCGTCAGCTCCGGGTGCGAAATCAGCACCAAACGTGCAAAAGCTTGACTGCTGAGCTGCTCACTGCAGGCGTACGGAAAATCATCTAAATAGCCTGCCAACCCGCGCGCCAACACCAGTGGTGTTGCGCCTGCAACCAACTCGCGCCGGCTAAATTCTGGCGACAGTACGCGCAAATCTTTCAGCTGCACGCTTGCGGCGTCGATGCGTCCGACACGCAGAGAACTAACAAACGGATTTGCTGGCCGCACCGATAGCGCGATGCTGCGTTTGGCATTGAGCACGCCTGCATTTGCCACAACGTTGATATCCGCCGAGCCCAATTTTTGCCCCGGCCCGCTGTCTGCGGCAATAGTAAAACGTACGACGCCTTCGCCGCCGGGTGCGAGTTTGATGGTTTGCATCGCTTGCGTCACGCGCAAACCGGGTGCAACCGTCATGCCGACCTGGATGGTTTTTTCCGCAAGCTCAGTTGTGGTTTTCATCTCGGGCGTTTTCGGGTAGCTAACATTGACGCTTGCGCTGAATTGATCGCCTGGGCTAAGTGTCGTCGGCACGTTCACTTGTAGTACGAAATCGCCGCGCACCTGGGCGTCGCCGCGATAGGTGCCAATACGTGTGCTGCTAACGGCGACTGCAAATACCTTTAGCGTGCCGTTGAAATATTCTGGCGGGGTATAGCTAAACTGCGCTTTGCCATCGACACGCTGGATGCCCGACCAATACACCGCAGGTTTATCAGCTTTACGCTTGAATGGATTTAGGTTGGAGCCTAACAACTCCTCACCGCCACCACCGGGTGCGCTGGATTGCAATAAGCGCGAAAATTCCGGCAGGATCAAATCCAAAATCTGCGAGGTATCGACCTGTAAGCGGCGCTTAGGAAAAAACGTGTTCAGCGGATTTTCCAGCTGATACTTGGCAACCTGCAAAATACCTTCATCCACGGCGAACACCACCACATCAGCGGCGCCCTCGGTGGCGACGTCAAACTTCAATTCTTCACCCGGCTTGACGCGTTTTGGCGCACGGACGGTGATCGGCTGAGTGCGGGGGCTACGGTCCAGCGTAAAGGGCACCGCGCCATAGCTGAGCGGGCTCATAAACACCTCGGGTGAATCTGGGCTGCGTACAAACTGCACGCTTAAATATGCGCCGCCCTCCAAGTTTTCCGGGATGCGAATATGCTGCACCGAGCTTTCGCTGTCGGCCTTAAACCAAGCGTGCGCATAGACTTGATCGCGCTCAATCGTCAGCAGACCCGTGCCCGCATAGGGTGCGCGGATGTTCACTTCCAAATCTTCCCCTGCCTGATATTCAGGCTTGGACAGTGCCAGTTCCAACTCCGCATTTCGCTCCAGCGAGCGGCTGAGATTTGCCGTGCCTGCAACGCTGTAGTCAATCGCGTTGACCTGCACGTCGTCCGGCGTCATCAGCTTCAAAGCAAAGCGCCCAGGCTTGCTGGTGTTGAGTTTTAGCGTATTGATCGCAGCGCTTAAATTTAAGCCCGTGTCACTGATGCGATCTGTGCGTTCTTGCGAAATATATTTATAAACACCGGAGTCTTGTTTAGTCAGCACCGAGATAAATTTGCTTTCCTCAATCACCACGCGCAGGCCAGCCTGCGCCACTGCCGCACCTGTGGCATCAACCGCTACGATCTCAATGTTGCGTACCGCGTCTTTGCTGACATAGCTCAAAGAATCCGCGCTCTTGATGCCAACCAGCGCGTCAGCGGTTGACACCAAAGTTTGCACGTAGCTGGTGACGCTGCGGCCGGATCCTGCTTCAAATGCCTCACTCGACACCGTCAAATAAAATGTGCCTGCGCTATATTTTTCCAAGCCGAGGGCAAATTCAGCCTTGCCGGTTTCGTCTGAGTTTTGCTCTGCTAAGGTGTCGCTAAAGCTTTCTTGGTTGCGGCTTGGATCAAAAAAACGAAAGCTGGGAAATTGCTCGAAGCTGGGTACGGTCGGCGAAAATGAAACGCTTGAGGTAACGCGCCGCCCCTGTGCGGGGGTGCCAAATAGCGTGTCTACTTGGATAATGGCGCTCAAGCCATCGGGCTTGACCCAACCTACACCGGCATCTGCGGAAAAGCGGCTGCGCATTTTCATTTGATCGGGCAAAAATTCTTTTACCTCGACACTGATTTGACCAAGCAAATTATTGTGTTCGGTGTCGTTTGGCTCATAGACACGAAGGGTGTAGCTGCCACTGGCATCGCTATCGCTGGTGGCATAGTCCAAGGCAACAAACCCTGTGTCGTTTAACGTCAGCGCATTGCTATAGATCTCAGTTTCACTGGGGTCGGTTATCACCGCCTGTAACGGCACACCGGCAAGTGATTTTTTCCAATCAAATGCGCGCGCAATAACGCCGAAATTGATGGTGTCACCGGGCCGATATAGGCCGCGGTCGGAAAAGGCGTGCACGCTTAAACTTCCGGGTGCATCGGGTGTGTCTAGGCCACCGATATCAAAGCGCGAATAGTCTTGGTCATGCTCGTCTTTGATAGGTAGGAACGACATATCTTCGCCGCGTGTGAAGCGCATCAATACCGGTGCATGTTCGCGCTTGTAATCAGAAAAATTATCCAAGCGTGCATGTCCAGCGGCATCGGTACGGGTGGTTTGTACAGCCACGCCATTGACGCCGATCACATCGACTGTGACATCGCTAGCGGGCGTGCCGCTATGAATTTCCTGCACGAACACTTCTCGGCTTTCATCCAGTGCTTTTTTTGCCACCACGCCCAAATCGCTCAACACAATTAGGCGCTGCGCTTTGCTATCGGCCTCGTTCAACTGCGCGTCTTTTAACTGCGCGAGCGGCGTATTTTCTGAACCGGCTGGGGCGATTAACTCGGTGAGTTCAATGTAAAAAATGCCATGCTTTTCGGCGGTGAAATACGGGCTTAGATCAATGCCTTCATAGTGCGTAGCACCGGGTTTCAACGTCGGCAGGCGCAGCACACGTTCGAAGCGCTCAACTAGGGAATCTTGCTCGATTTCATAGAAGTTAGGTTCCTTAAAGCTGCCACTGCTGTATTTCACCCAGTGCTGTAATTGCTCCGGCAGCACGCGTGAAACCTCCAGTTTATAGGCAAGCACATTGCGGCTCAAAACAGAGACGCGTTTTTCGCCCTTGAGCGATAGCAGCGCGCCATCGCCGACAAAACTCAACGCTTTCGGGAACTGCGGCACGGAAAGCACCGTCTGATAAAGTTCACCCAGTTTTGTGCCGCCAAATGCGGTGGTATTTTTTGCCACCTGCGCATAGATCGCCCGACCAATCGGTGCGTCGTAGCGGAAGGTGTGGGTTGCCAATACATCACGCTCGCCCGGCAAATGCGCCAATTTGAGCTTTTGCGATTGGCGTAAAACCGCCTCCGTTACCTCGCCAACTTGCCAACTGTAAGGTTCGGTTTGCGCCGGCTGGTCAGCATTATTACGCGGCAAAACATAAGCCGTAACTGCCGCGCTGATCGCTGCATCGGCCATGCTTTCATTGGTTGCAACCAGTAAAATTTGCTCGGGCTCGCCTTCGGTATTTTCGGCGCTCGCAAGTTCCAAGGTATTGACGCTCAGCGAGTACAACGAGGGCAACACCAGGGTGGACGAGCCTGCGATCGCGTCTTTTTCACCATCGAGTGGGCTTTGCAGCGAGCTTCGCACGCCCTCAGCTACAAGTAGCGTGAGCTTGGAGCCCGCATCCGGCAATTTTAACGCATCCGTTGCGACATAGGCAGTGAGGTTTTTCTCATCATAACGGACGTTAAACTTCGCACTGCGCAGCGGGTCGTCTGCACCAAGC